>JBBRJU010000007.1:0-17053 GCA_038218895.1 Burkholderiales bacterium | reverse complement strand
TTCGGCCAGCAACGGCGCGGCGTCCACACCGGCCAGCTGCGCCACCTCGGCAATGAAATCGCACGTCGCGCCCATGCCGATGGGCACCACGGTGGTCTGCGGCAGGCCGTGTGTGCGCTTGAGCCAGGCAGCTGCCGTGCTGGCGATCTCCGGGTAGAGCACCACATTGAAATCGGCCTCGGCCAGGCGGCGCAGGTCGGCCACACTGGCGCCCTGCGGCGCGCTGACGTGCACATCCACACCCAGGCGGGCCAGCAGGCGGGTGATCTCGGTCACGTCGTCCCGGTGGCGAAAGCCCAGCGCGGTGGCACCCAGCAAGTTGCAGCGCGGGCGCTGGCCGGCCGGGCGCGCAGCACTGCGGTCCACACGCTGCGCCGGGGCGGGGCACAGGTTGCGCACCAGCTGGTAGAAGGTTTCGGCAGCACCCCAATTTTCCTTGCGCTGGTAGCTGGGCAGCTCCAGCGGCACCACCGGCAGCGGCAGCGCCAGGGCCCGGGCCAGGCCACCCGGGTCGTCCTGGATCAGCTCGGCCGTGCAGGACGAACCCACCAGCATGGCCGCCGGCTTGAAACGCTCGTAGGCGTCCTGTGCGGCAGTCTTGAACAGTTCAGCAGTGTCGCCACCCAGGTCTCGGGCCTGGAAGGTGGTGTAGGTGACCGGCGGGCGCTTGTCGCTGCGCTGGATCATGGTGAACAGCAGGTCGGCGTAGGTGTCGCCTTGCGGCGCGTGCAGCACGTAGTGCACGTCCTGCATCGCCGTGGCGATGCGCATCGCACCGACGTGAGGGGGGCCTTCGTAGGTCCAGAGCGTGAGCTGCATGGGTCAGACGCGGTTCAAGCGGCGGCGCGCACAACCGGGGAGATGCCCAGCTTGTGGCGGCGCAGCAACGGGCGGGCAAACAGCTCGGCCAGGT
The DNA here is from genome assembly GCA_038218895.1 of Burkholderiales bacterium. GTDB lineage: Bacteria > Pseudomonadota > Gammaproteobacteria > Burkholderiales > Burkholderiaceae_C > Pseudaquabacterium. The sequence goes on along the minus strand of JBBRJU010000007.1, from coordinate 16,140 downwards.
CGCCAGCCTGGTCGAAGCCCTGGATCGGGCTGAACACCAGCTCGATGGACCACTTGGTGGTCAGGCCTTCGGCCTCCAGCGGGTTGGCCAGGCCGAGGCCGCAGACCACCAGGTCGGGTGCCTGGGCGCGGCAGCGCTCCAGCTGGGAATCGACATGCTGGCCCTCGGACAGCGTGGTGCCGGCCGGCAGCAGCGCCAGTTCGGCGGCCATGTGGGAACGGTGCAGATAAGGCGTGCCCACCTCGGTCAGCTGCATGCCCATTTCACGCGAGAGGAAGCGTGCCAGCGGCAGCTCCAGCTGCGAATCAGGGAAAAAGAAGATGCGTTTGCCTGCCAAGCGCGGCCGGTGCGCCGCCGTGGCCTGCAGCGCACGCGCCTTGGCCGGCGCGATGCTGCGTTCAAACAACACCGGGTCGACAGCAAAGGCAGACGCTGCAGCCTGCAACCAGGCTTCGGTGCCCTCGGCACCCAAGGGGAACGGCGCCATCAGGCGCTGCGCACCGCGTGCCTCCAGCGCGCGGGCGGTGTCAGCCAGAAAGGGTTGGGCCAGCAGCAGGCGGGTGTTGGGGCCAATCGCCGGCAAGGCGCCGGCGCGGCGTGGCGGGAAGAACTGCACCGGCCCCAGGCCCATCATGTTGAACAGGCGCATGAACTGGTCTTCGACCACGTCGGCCAGCACACCGGCGACCAGCAGCGCCGGCGGGGCATCGGCAGCGGCAACGGGCATCTGCGGCACCAGCGCGGCCAGGCAGGCATCTTCACCTTGGGTGAAGGTGGTCTCGATGCCGCTGCCCGAGTAGCTGAGCACACGCACGTTCGGCAGGTGCTTGGCCGACAGCCGCTGCGCGGCACGTGACAGATCCAGCTTGATCACTTCTGACGGGCAGCTGCCCACCAGGAACAGCAGCTTGATCTCGGGCCGACGCGCCAGCAACTGGTGCACCACCCGGTCCAGCTCGTCTTGTGCATCGGCCAGGCCGGCCAGGTCACGCTCGTCGATGATGGCAGTGGCAAAGCGCGGCTCGGCGAAGATCATCACCCCGGCGGCCGACTGCAGCAGGTGCGCGCAGGTGCGCGAGCCGACCACCAGAAAGAACGCATCCTGGATCTTGCGGTGCAACCAGACGATGCCGGTGAGGCCGCAAAACACCTCGCGCTGGCCACGTTCACGCAGCACCGGGGCATCGCTGCAGCCGCCGCCAGGCACCATGTCGGCCTGGATCGGAATCACGGCACTCATCGGCCGGCTCCCGCCAATTCCTGGTCGGCGCGCGCCATGTCCAGCCGGGCCAAACGCAGCTTCCAGATGAACTGGCCAGCATTGATCACGTAGGTGGCATAGGCCGCCAGGGCCAGCAGCATCTGGCTGCGTGCATCCAGCGCGCCGGTGAACAGTGCCACCAGATAAGCGGTGTGCAAGGCCAGCACCAGCATGCTGAACACGTCCTCCCAGAAGAAGGCCTCGGCGAACAACCACTTGTCGAAGACCACCTTCTCCCAGATGCAGCCGGTGATCATGATGGTGTAGAGCGTCAAGGTCTTCACCACCACCGAGGCGGTGGCGGCTTCCAGACCGGCGCCGGTGGCCAGGTAACGCAGCACCAGCACCAGGCTGACCGCGAACACCAGAAACTGGAATGGCGCCAGCAATCCTTGCACCAGTGTCCATTTGCTGGTGTCACGGCGGATGCGCTGCTCAGGCGTGTACAGCGGCGGGCGGGCTGCGCGGCCGGTGGCTTGGCGCATGGTGGGGCTGGTCCGGACACTGGGCATGGAGCGGAATCTAGAGCCCCCCCCGGAAAGTGTCAACTAGGGTTGACGTCTTTTATTCTTGACAGTAACCTTGCAAGCAACTGGCGTTCATCCCGACTTGACGCGCCCAGAGTGGCGACTGACATTCTCCGCCGTCCAGAACGACAGATGCCAGACGATTGCCCCAAGATCCGCTGCGGCTGGCGTTCAATGGCCGCAAGCACCAAGATCCACGGCTGAGGAGATTGCAGTGAGCCGCATGCAACCAGAAAAAACGAGCAACAGTGATGTCCCAGCCGCCGACTGGCACCACCCTGGGCAAGCCGATTGCTGGTCCGAGATGCAGGCGCTGGCCGCCAACCAGGGCCACGCGGCGTGGGCCAGCCTGGCCAGCCAGCGCCCGGCGGTGCAAGAACGCCTCTCGCGGCTGGTCGACACCATCGAGCGCGACATCATCCCCCGGCTGGTGCGCGCCCATGCCCCGGTTCCAGGTGATGGCGAGGGGGTGAATCTACCCACCCGCGACGAGGTGCTGGCCTTCACCCAGCAGGTGATGTCGCGCGACGATGCCGGCATCCATGACCACCTGGCGGCCCAGCGCGCCCGGGGTGTCAGCGTCGAATCGCTCTATGTGCACCTGCTGGCGCCGGCGGCGCGCCATCTGGGCGAACTCTGGGACGACGACCGCTGCCACTTTGCCGACGTCACTGTCGGCATGGGCCGGCTCCAGCAGCTCATGCGCGGCCTGAGCACGGCCTTCGGGACCGAAATCGATCCACCCGCTGGCGGCCGCCGTGCCTTGCTGATGCCTGCCCCTGGCGACCAGCACACCTTCGGCTTGTCCATGGTCGCCGAGTTCTTCGCCCGGGCGGGCTGGGAGGTGGTTGGCGTGATGGACCCGCAGGCCGCCAATTTTGAAGACCGTGTGAAAGAAGAATGGTTCGATCTGGTGGGTATCTCGGCGGGCAGCACGACCCGCATGGACAGCATGCTCGCGTGCATCACCAAGGTGCGGCGCTTGTCGCACAACCGCTCGGTGGCAGTGATGGTCGGTGGGCCGCTGTTCGCCGCGCATCCCGAATTGGTGGAGCAGCTTGGTGCCGATGGCGTGGCCACTGATGGGCAACATGCCCCAGCCCTGGCCGAACGGCTGCTCAGCCGGCGCGTCAAGGGGTTCTGAGGCGCGCAGTCACGGCAGTCACCAGGAAAATCCGGCATGAAAAAGAAAACGCCGGCAGGTCCACGCGCAATCGGAGAGTTCAAGCAGGCCGAACAGACGCTGTCGAATCTCGACGCGCGGGCCGTTTCAGCCCTGCTCTGCACGGCCGCCGACCTCACATTGGTGCTCGATGGCACTGGCACCATCTGCGACATCGCCTATGGCGACGAGGCACTCGCTGCCGAACTGGGCGATCACTGGCTCGGCCAGCGCTGGCTCGACACGGTCAGCGACGACAGCCGCGGAAAGGTCAATGCGCTGCTGGCGCCGCCTGCCAGCGCCGCGATGCGCTGGCGCCAGATCAACCAGTCGATGCCTGACGGCGGCACCATGGCCCTGAGTTACGCCAGCCATGCCTTGCCCGCCCAGGGCCGCCAGCCGGCGCGCTGGTTCGCCTTCGGGCGTGACCAGCGGGTGACCATCGCGCTGCAGCAGCGGCTGGTGGAGGCCCAGCTGTCAGTCGAGCGCGACTACGCCCGCTTCCGCCAGGCGGAATTGCGCTACCGCCAGCTGTTCCAGATGGCCGGCGAGGCGGTGCTGGTGGTCGACGCCTCCAGCGGACGTGTGCTGGAGGCCAACCCGTCGGCGGCCGCGATGATGGGCATGGCGGCCGAAAAAATGGTGGGGCAGGTGTTCCCGCTGGGCCTGACACCCCGCAGCACCAAGCAGGTGGCCAGCCTGCTGGCAGCCGCGCGCCGCACCGGCCGTGCCGACCCGGTGGGCGCCGAGCTGGCAGACAGCCATGCCGCCGTGCAGGTGTCGGCCACGCTGCTGCACCAGGACCAGTCGCACCTGCTGCTGGTGCGCCTGTCACGCACGGACAACCCGCAAGGCCAGGCCCATGGCGCCGAATCGGCCATGCTGCTGCAATTGGCCCAGGGTGCACCCGACGGCCTGGTGGTCACCGATCTCGAAGGCCTGGTCCAGGCCGCGAACACCGAGTTCATCAACCTCTGCCAGATGGCGGGCGAGGAGCAGATGCGCGGCCAGTCGCTCGAACGCTGGCTGGGCCGCACCGATGTGGACCTGGGGGTGCTGGTGTCCAACCTGCGTCAGCGCGGCGCCGTCAAGCTGTTCGCCACCACACTGCGCGGTGAATTCGGCGCCAGCACCGAGGTGGAGATTTCGGCAGTCACCATCACCCGGTCCGACCCGATGCTGCTCGGATTCACTGTGCGCGACGTCGGCCGCCGGCTGCAACCCGAAGCGGCCGCCGCCCAGGCCCTGCCGCGCTCAGTCAACCAACTCACCGAGCTGGTGGGACGGGTGCCGATGAAGGACATCGTCAGCGAGACCACCGATCTGATCGAGAAGCGTTGCATCGAGGCGGCGCTGGAGCTGACCCGCGACAACCGCGCCTCGGCCGCCGAGATCCTCGGGCTGTCGCGCCAGAGCCTGTATGTCAAGTTGCGGCGCTACGGCCTGGGCGACCTGGGCCCCGGTGTCGACAGGTAGTCTGGCATCGACATGCCGGAATGACCGGCATCATGTAAATCCCGGTTGACACTTTTGCGTGTCAAGTTGAAGAATGGGTGCATGTCGAGGCCCGCGCTGTCCACTGTTGCCGAATTGCTCAAACCCATCACCTGGTTTCCTCCGATGTGGGCTTTCGGCTGCGGGGTGGTGGCCTCGGGCGCGCCGGTGGCCGAGCGCTGGGGCCTGGTGCTGGTGGGCGTGCTGCTCGCCGGCCCGCTGGTGTGTGCCACCAGCCAGGCGGTCAATGACTGGTTCGACCGCCATGTCGACGCCATCAACGAGCCCAACCGGCCGATCCCGTCGGGCCGCATGCCGGGCCGCTGGGGGCTGTACATCGCGGTGCTCTGGACGATGCTGTCCCTGGCCGTCGGCCTGGTCCTGGGCCCGGTGGGCTTTGCTGCTGCCGCCGCCGGCCTGCTGCTGGCCTGGGCCTACAGCGCGCCGCCGCTGCGCCTGAAGCGCAATGGCTGGTGGGGCAACGCCGCCTGCGGCCTGTCGTATGAAGGGCTGGCGTGGGTCACTGGCGCGGCAGTCATGGCCGCAGGCGGCTGGCCCAGCGAACGGTCCATGCTGCTGGCCCTGCTCTACAGCGTGGGCGCGCACGGCATCATGACCCTCAACGACTTCAAGTCGATCGAGGGCGACAAGCAGATGGGCATCGGCTCGCTGCCGGTACGACTGGGTGTCGACGGCGCGGCGCTGTCGGCCTGCTTTCTGATGGCCGGCCCGCAGGCGGTGGTGGTGGTGATGCTGGCCGAATGGGGTGCCACCAACCACGCGATGGCCGTGGCCGGCCTGCTGGCCATCCAGATCGGGCTGATGTGGCGCTTTCTGGCTGCCCCGCGTGAACGCGCCACCTGGTACAGCGCCCTGGGTATCAACTTCTTCGTCATCGGCATGCTGGTCAGCGCGTTTGCGCTGCGCGCCGCCGCCGGGCAGGCAGGATGACAGCACAGACCGGTAACCACGTCGGCTGGTGGCAGATCCTGCGCCTGGGTCTGGTGCAGGCCTGCCTGGGTGCGGTGGTCGTCACCACGTCGACGCCGAACTGGGTGATGGTGGTCGAGCCGGCGCCGCCGGCGCTGCTGGCGGGCACCCTGGTGGCGCTGCACGACCTGGTGCAGGCCGTGGCCTTCGGCATCGGCGGGCTGCTGGGCGCCGCCGCCAGCGACCTGTCGCGCCGGCTGATCGGCAGCCCGGGCGCAGCCTATGCCCTGGTGTTTGCACTCGAAGGTCTGTTGTTCCTGGTTGCCGCCGGCTTGGCCTGGCGCGTGGCCGTGCCGGCCACGGCACCCCAGACCCGTGCTGCCAGCCGGCATCACGGCACCCTCAACCCTGCCAATGATTTTGGAGCAGTGACATGACACCCACCCCCAGCGCCCCAGCGCAGACCGAGACTTTCGATGTGGTGGTGGTCGGTGGCGGGCCAGCCGGCGCCACGGCCGCCGACGACCTGGCGCGGCAAGGCCGCAAAGTGCTGCTGCTCGACCGCGCCGGCCGCATCAAACCCTGCGGTGGTGCCATCCCGCCGCGCCTGATCAAGGACTTCGCCATTCCCGAATCGCAACTGGCCGCGCGCGCGCATTCCGCCCGCATGGTCTCGCCAGCCAACGTGAAGGTGGACATCCCGATCGAAGGCGGCTTTGTCGGCATGGTCGACCGTGAGCACTTCGATGAATGGCTGCGCGAGCGCGCAGCCAATAACGGCGCCCAGCGTCGCAGCGGCCGCTTCGAGCGGCTGGAGCGCGACACCGACGGTACCGCCATCATCCTGTACCGCCCCGCCGGTGGCGACGGTGCCGATGCCGACGGCCCGCTGGCATCGGTGCGCGCCAAGGCGGTGATCGGCGCCGACGGCGCCCGCTCGGCGGTGGCGCAGCAGGCCATCCCGGGCATCAAGAAGGTGGCCTGCGTCTTCGCGTACCACGAGATCGTGGCCCTGCCCGAGCAGGCACCCGCCGACTACGACCCCACCCGTTGCGACGTGGTCTACCGCGGCAGCCTGTCGCCGGATTTCTACGGCTGGGTGTTCCCGCACGGGCAAACGCTGTCGATCGGGACCGGCAGTGCCGACAAGGGTTTCAGCCTGCGCGGCGCGGTGGCCACGCTGCGCGCCGATGCCGGCCTGACCGATGCCCGCACCATCCGCCGTGAAGGCGCGCCTCTGCCGATGAAACCGCTGAAGTGCTGGGACAACGGCCGCGACGTCGTGGTGGTGGGTGATGCGGCTGGCGTGATCGCCCCCTCGTCGGGCGAAGGCATCTACTACGCCATGGTCAGCGGCCGCCATGCGGCCACTGCCGTGGGTGCGCTGCTCGCAGGTGCCTCGCCACGTTGCCTGGGCCAGGCGCGCAAACTGTTCATGCGCGAACATGGTCGCGTCTTCCTGGTGCTGGGCATCATGCAGCGCTTCTGGTACAGCAGCGACAAACGGCGTGAACGCTTCGTGTCCATCTGCAAGGACAAGGACGTGCAGCAGCTGACCTTTGATGCCTACATGAACAAGCGCCTGGTGCGCGCCAAGCCCATGGCCCATGTGCGCATCTTCTTCAAGGACATGGCGCACCTGCTGGGGCTGGCCCGGGTGTGAGCGAGGCGATCGCCACGCTGTGGCGACAGCTGACCCAGGGCGCACCGGCTGCATCTGCCGCGCCGCCCTGGCTGATCACCCTGGTGGCCCTGATCGTTGCTGCGATGGGGCTGGAAGCCCTGGTGCTGCTGGCCTGGTACCGCCGCACCGGCCGGGGCTTGCCACCCCGCAACCTGCTGCCCAACCTGGCGGCCGGTGGCAGCCTGATGGGCGCGCTGCTGGTGTTGCTGAGCGGTGCACCGCTGGTCTTGCTGCTGGGCCTGCTGGCCGCAGCCGGCGTGGCCCATGTGCTGGACCTGCAGCGCCGCTGGCAGTCGGGTCGGACCCGGGACAGACAGGCGGCAGATCACAAGGCGGCAGGTCACACGCCGTAGTGGGCGGCAAAGCGCAGCCGCAGTTCGCGCTTCAGCAGCTTGCCGCTGGGGTTCTTGGGCAGGTTGTCGACGAAGACCACGCCCTTGGGTGTCTTGAAGTGCGCCAGCTGGTTGGCGCAGTGGGCGATGACCAGGGCCTCGGACAGGCCAGCACCGGGCTTGACCACCACCACCGCCGTCACCGCCTCGATCCACCGCGGGTGGGGCAGGCCCACCACGGCCACCTCGCTGACGCCGGCCAACCGGTAAAGCGTCTCTTCCACCTCGCGGCTGGCCACGTTTTCGCCGCCGGTCTTGATCATGTCCTTCTTGCGGTCGACCACGGTGATGTAGCCCTCGTCGTCCACGGTGGCCAGGTCGCCGCTGTGGAACCAGCCGCCCTCGAATGCCGCCGCCGTGCGATCGGCATCGTGAAAGTAGCCCAGCAGCAGCTGCGGGCTGCGGTGCACGATCTCGCCGATCTCGCCGGGCTGCACGTCGCACATCTGGTCATCGACCACCCGTGTCTCGACATTGGTCGCCGGCTTGCCGGCCGAGCCGGGCTTGCGCAATTGATCCTCTGGTTTCAACACCGTGGCCAGCGGGGCAATCTCGGTCTGGCCATAGAAGTTCCAGAGGCGCATCTGCGGGATGCGTTCGATCAGCTCGCGCATCACCGCCACCGGCATGATGCTGGCGCCGTAGTAGCCCTTGCGCAGGCTCGACAGGTCATGCGCGCCAAACAGCGGACTGCGCAGCACCGCGATCCACACCGTGGGTGGCAGGAAGAACTGGCTGACGCGGTGCTGCGCCACCAGCGGCAGCAAGTGTTCAGGGGTGGGCTTGGCGGTGATGATGCTGGTGCTGCCCAGGTAGACGCTGGGGCCCAGGAACACATCGAGCTGGGCGCAGTGGTACAGCGGCATCGCATGCAGCACCACATCGCCCTCGGCCATCTCGCCTTCGATGATGCAGCTGACGTACTGGTCGATGACAGCACCGTGGGTCAGCATCGCGCCCTTGGGCAGGCTCTCGGTGCCGCTGGTGTAGACGATCTGCAGCAGGTGGTGGCTGTTGAAGGCGGGCTCGGGGCAAGGGTGCTGCGCCGGGTCGGTGGCGGCCAGGGTGTCGAAGTTCAGGCAGCCTTCGGGACAGCTGGATGGGTCTTCCGACGGCAGCCACAGCAAGCGGCTGATCTGGGTGTCGCGCTGGGCGGCGGCCAGCCCCAGCGCGTGCAAGCCGCTGTCCACTGCAAGCAGCTTCACCTCGGCATGGCGCAGGATGTATGCCGCCTCGTCAGCGTTGAGCATGAAGTTCACCGGCACCAGCACTGCGCCCAGCCGGGCCAGGGCAAATCGCAGCGCGGCAAAGCCATGGCTGTTGCGTGACAGCACGCCCACATGCTCACCAGGTGCAACGCCCCGGGCATGCAGGCCGGCCGCCAGGCGGCTGACCAGAGCGTCGAATTCCCGCCAGGTCCAGCGGCTGCCGCCGCAGACGATGCCCAACTTGTTCGGCAGACGGGCTGCAGTGCGGTGCAGCAGGTCGGACAGAGTTTGGCGGCGCAAGGCGGGGTGGGCGACGTTCTGGGGGTCGGCGACCGGATGGGGCATGCAGGTGTCTCCTGAAGTCTTGGCGGCACTGTCGCCGCTGCCGTGCTGCGCGGGCTGGCGCTGCAGCGCGCTGCGCGGGCGCTGATCAGTTCATCTGCCGAAACACATGCATCAGGTCCATGCAGCGCTGCGGCGCTGGCAGGAAGGCCTCTCCGCACAAGGGCGTGTCGAGGAAATCGGTGTAGCCGGCGGGCAGATCACCGGCCGGGGCGTTCAGGTCGAAGAAACCCATGGTCCATTCGCTGAACTGGCGCTGCGCGGTGTGGCCGCTGTGCAGCGTGACCATGCCGTGATGCCGGCGATCGGCAGCGATTCGGGCCTCCAGCGCCCGCACCGTGCGCTCATCGCCTTCCAGCGCCTGCATGAAGTTGCCGTCCTTGTAGAGCAACATGCCGGTGACGCCGGTCTGGGCATTGCTGAGCCGGCATTGCGCCAGCAAGGTGCGCAGTTCATGGTCGGAGAACCAGGTGGCTGCTGCACTGACGTAAACCAGAGAAAACATGCTGCGCCCTTCTCCCGCGCCAAGTCGGACACGCCGGGCCATGGGTGCTTGAGTATGCCGCCAGCAAGCCTGCGTGGGGGGCCTGACAAACCCCGTGTCCGACGATGCGCGGGGGTGTCTTGCACAGGCTGCAGGCTGCGTTCCTGCACCGCGAGCTGCCACGCGCACAGGACGCGCCGGCCGGCCCCGACCCCCCCTTGCCCTGAACCCAGCAGCCCGCGCCGAAGCATGGCCCGGCGGCATGCCTGCACAGGCGCCGGGCGCCATGCGTGTCGCAGGCTTGACAGCGGTGCCGAGCACTGGCGGTGAGGCTTGCAGGCTGCCACTGCCGTTGTCTTCAGTTCCCGCCCCAGATGCCCCTCATGACCTTGTCCCGCTACCAGCAGGCGCTGACGCGGCGCAGCCAGCACTGGAGCCCGACCACCCGCGGCCTGCTGTGGACCACCGCCGCCGGTTTCATCTTCAGCATGCTCAATGCGCTGATGCGGCTGCTCACCCAGCAGATCGACCCGTTCCAGGCGCAGTTCCTGCGGTACTTCTTCGGCCTGCTGGTGATCCTGCCGCTGGTGTGGCGCGGCGGCGTGGCCAACTACATGCCCAAGAAAATGGGCGACCAGTTCAGCCGCGGCCTGGCCCACACCATCGGCCTGTGCCTGTGGTTCACCGCGCTGCCCAAGATCCCGCTGGCCGACATGACGGCCATCGGCTTCACCGGGCCGATCTTCATCATGATCGGCGCCTACCTGGCCTTCAAGGAGCCGATGCACTGGGAGCGCTGGGTGGCGGTGGCGCTGGGCTTTTGCGGTGTGTTGATCGTGGTCGGCCCGAAGCTGTCGGCCACTGGTGGCTGGTACCACCTGATGATGCTGGCCTCGGCTCCGGTGTTTGCCGTCTCGTTCTTGCTGACCAAGGCGATGACGCGCTACGAGACCCCGGGGGTGATCCTGGTGTGGCAGTCGATCACCGTGTCGATCATCACGCTGCCGCTGGCGCTTTGGATGTGGGCGCCCCTGACCGGGTGGCAGTGGGCAGGCTTTCTGGTCAGCGGTGTCCTGGGCAGCGCGGGCCACTATTGCCTGACCCGCAGCTTTGCCGCCGCCGACATCTCGTCCACCCAGTCGGCCAAGTTCCTCGACCTGCTGTGGTCGGCACTGATGGGCTTCCTGCTGTTCACCGATATCCCCAGCCAGAGCACCATCATCGGCGGCGTGGTGATCGCCAGCGCCACCCTGTGGCTGGCGCGGCGTGAATCAAACAAGGCGCGCCGGCGCAACGCCGCCGAGCTTGAAGCCCAGGCCGAGGCCAACGGCAGCCCCTGAGCGCGCCTAATCTGCTGACAATCGGGGCATGAAGACCTACGACATCGAACTGCAGCGGGTGAAATCCATGCACCAGGGCCACGGCCTGGTCTATATGCGGCTGGACGCCACGGTGCAGGCCCAGCAGCGCCAGCGTGACGACGACGGCAGCCAGGAGCCGTCGACCGTGCTCAAACTCAGCGAGGAGAACGCGCGCGTCTTGCTGCTGCTGCTGAAGCAGCAATTGGCCGATTTCGACAAGAAGAAGCCCAAGAGCCGGTTCTGAGTGTCGGCAACCTGGGTTGCTGCGCTGTCGTTCTGACAGCGCGCTGTTGGGGCCTGCCGCCACACGCAGGTGCCCGAAGTGCCCGACGACATGGACCTCGATGCCCCCGGCGGCGCTGCGCAAGTTGATCGCAAGTGGGTTGCCGGCCAGTGCCCACAGGGACTCTGCCGGCCCGCCCCCCGCACCGGAAGAGGCCGGGCTCAGCGTCTGAGCGCCTTTCGGGCGTGCCCGGGCAGCGCGTCGAAGGGCCTCCGATCTAGACGCAAAGCGCAACGGGCTGGGCGACTGGCGCAAATGCCTCCGGCCGCGCGCCGCAGCGGGGCAGCATTTGGCGCAAGCCGCAGGGCGTGGAGGACGGGCCGCTCAGTCGCGAACATAAACCACTGCGGTGCGCGCAGGGATGGTGAAGCTGCCAGTCGCGCCGTCGAAACGGGCGCTGGCGGCGGGCCGCTTGTCGGCGGCGTCCGGGCTGGTGTGCACCGGATGCAGCCTGAAAGCCTTGTCCTTGAGCACGTCGACCACCAGTGTCTGCGCAGTCTTGTCGACATTGACCAGGTAGACCAGCTCGCGAAAGCCCGCGCCAGCATAGCCTGCGCCGTCAAGCTGGGCCGCCAGCACCGTCGGGATCTGGCCCGAGCCGGTGTTGTGGAAGCGCAGCCTGGCCTTGACATCGTCACCGGTACGCAGCCTGAACAGCGTCGAACTCGCGCGGATATTCACAAGATCGCGGAAGGCGTCGCGGGTCCAGGCGATCTCGGTGCCGGTCGGCTTGATCGCCATATTCGTCAGCAAAGGCCTGATCTGGGGCCAGTTGTCGCCGTTCTTGTCCTGCACCGGCAGGCCGATCCCAAAGCCGTTGTCGGCATAGGTCCAGTCGAGCCGGTTGAACCAGTCGCCCGAGTTGTAGCTGTCGCGGTCCATCGACTTGCTGCGCAGGGTATCGATGCCGGCGTGGAAATACGCCACACCCTGGCTGAACACATTGATCGCCGCGCCGAGGATCTGCACCCGGGCACGGTCCTCCTTGCTGGTTCCGGTCGGCAGGCGGTAGGCGTTGATGTCGAACAGCGTCTGGTTGTCGTGGTTCTCCACATAGTTGACCACCTCGCCCGGGTTCAGCACGTAGCCTGCAGGCTGGCCGTTGTAGTCGATCTGTTCCAGCCGCAGATCGGCATCCCAGTGGGTGCGCAGCTGGTAGCTGCGGATCGAGCCCGCCAGGCCGACCTTGATGATGTCGGCAGACCACATCAGGTCGTTCCTGGTGCGCGCATCAGCCATGGCGTTCGGGTCATAGAACAGGCCGTTGATGTAGCCCTGGTTCTTGATCAGCGAATCACCACCGTCGAAGGGACTGCCACCCCGCACATGATCACGGGCCCGGTCGCTGAAGGTGCCGATGCCCGAGCCGTTCAGCTCGAGCTGGCTCGCCTGCCGAAAGCGGGCATTGTTCTGCACCTCGCCGAAGTTCCAGCCCTCGCCGATCAGGTTCACCTGGCGACCGGTGGCGCCATTGACTGCAGTCTGCAGCTGTTCCATCACCACACGCGGCTGGTGGCCCATCAGGTCGAAGCGGAACGAATCGATCTTGTACTGGGTTGCCCACAGCATCGCCGAGTCGATCATGAGCTTGCCCATCATCAGGTTCTCGGTCGCGGTGTTGTCGCAGCAGGTCGAGCGCTCCACCTCGCCGATGTTGTTCAGGCGGTGGTAGTAGCCCGGCACGATGCGGTCGAGCACCGACTTGTCGTTCTGCCCTGATGCGGTGGTGTGGTTGTAGACCACGTCCATGCCCACCCGCAGGCCGGTCGCATGCAATGCGGCAACCATGCGCCGAAGCTCCAGGATGCGCAGGGCACCATCGGCGGCGTCGCTGGCATAGCTGCCCTCGGGGGCATTGAAGTGGAAGGGGTCGTAGCCCCAGTTGAAGCAGTCGGCATCCTTCACGCCAGTGATGGTCGCCTGCTGGAGCTCGCTGTCGGGTGCGCCGCCGATGCTGGGCCGCACACAACCCTTCTCGGGCACTGTCGCGAGGTCGAACACCGGCAGCAAGTGCACATCGGTCAGCCCGGCATCCGCCAGGGCCTTCAGGTGTTTCATCCCGTTCGACCCCGCTTCAGCGAATGCCAGGTACTTGCCGCGCAGGGCATCGGGCACGCTCGCGTCGTTGGCCGAGAAATCGCGCACATGCAGTTCGTAGATGCTCATGTCGGTCTGCGCCACGACCTTGGGCGGCGGTACCGACGCATCCCAGCCTGCGGGCTTCAAGGCAGCTGCCGAGAGGTCGGCGATGTAGCTGCGCCGAGAGTCGGCGCTGAGGCTGATCGAGTAAGGGTCGGTCACCAGGTTGCGCACCAGGCCGACGCCGCGCACGAAGACCTCGACGACGTAGCGGTAGTACTTGCCACTCAGGTCGGCCGTGCTGGACGCCGACCAGACGCCGGTCGCCCGGTCGAAGCTCGCGCCCAACAGCGCGGTAGTCAGGCCGGTGGCACTGTCGTAGACCGCGACAGAAACCTTTTGCGCCGTGGGCGCCCAAAGCTTGAAACCCGTGCCACCGGACCCAGGTCGGACACCGAGGTCGGCTACGCCGGCAGCGGCACCATACAGGTCATCGAGCGCCCCGGGGGCCTGCACCATGGTCGCGTTCTGCGCATTGCCCGCCGTGTCTTCCTGCACCAGCACCAGCTGCCGGGTGTGCAGAACCGGCAACTGGTCCCGGTCGGCAGCGCCCACCGTCAGCACCACACCAGAGGCAACGAACCTGAAGCGCTCGGCTGCGGCGGCCGGTACCGAGCCGCCATACACGCCGAGCATGACCGAGCCGTCAGCGCCCTCGACGCCGGCGTCCTTGGTGACCTTGATCTGGCCAGTTGCCGAGTGGTAGAGCTTGAACACCCCGGTGCTGTCGACCTTGGGGAAGCGGATCAACGACTTGTCGAGCCAGTAGGCGCGCGCGTCGGTGCTCGAGACGATGCGTGGGTCGGGCAGCGCGGTGTAGACCGTTGGGTCGTCCTGCACCAGCCAGACCTCACCGACCTGGTTGGTGATCGTCAGCGCGCTGAAGACGACCTTGATGTTGTCGGTGCGCCCGTCCTTGTTGTCCGGGTTGCCACCGCCAGCGGCGCGGCCGTGGATGATGAATTCGAGGCCGGTGCGATTGGCGTCGCCCCTGGGGTTGAGCACCGGGATGTCGAACACCACCTCACCGCTTCCAGCGCCGGCGTTGTTGAAATCCCGGAAAGCGACCGCATTGGTCCACTGATCGATCAAGACGCCAGGCTTCAGGCCGGCAACGTCGAGGCCGCTGGTGGCCCAGATGTGGATACCCCAGGGTTCGTAGTTTCCGTCGAAGCGTTTGTAGTGCACCCGCACGCTGGTGATGTCAGGCGGCCCGGCGCCGACCGGGTTGGCCTTGTAGTTGGTGGCGTCGCCAGCGAGCTTGTAGATTGACTTGCCGTCGGCGAGGTTCCAGAGCTGCTGCTCGTCGCCACCGGTCTTGCCCGACCAGCCCGAAGGCTCGCGGGTATTGCCCCCGTCCTTGACCAAGATGAAGTTGAACGAAGGTCCGGTGACCGTCACGTCCCAGTACTTGCCGGCACCGGCCTGATCGCCGTCGGGCACCTTGCCGGGCCAGCTGCCAAAGTCAGCGCCGCCGTAGACATACACCGTCCAGCCGGCGTAGTTGGCGTCGGGTCGGCTGTAGTGGAGGCGAACGACTTGCGGACCACCTGCGCCGCCGCCGCCGGCGACAGGAACCGCCGACAGCACCTGCTTGATGTCGGTCGCATCGCCGACCTCGAGACCGCCACGTGGCGGGCCGGATGGCGCTGCGTCGCCACTGCCGCCGCCACATGAGGCCAGCAACAGCATGCCGAGCACCATTGCGCACGCCGCGACACAGCGCCGCCAATGGACCAACAGGGACTCGCGCATGGATGCCTCCAGATCGATGGGGGCCGTCAAGGAGCAAACGACGAACATCCCCAGGGCCGGGTTTCGCCCAGACCACCCCAACCAGAAAGTTTGGGCAGCCCGACGGCACCGGTGTTTCTTGCTGCATGCTATTGAAATAAAGCTACATCCTGAATCCGGGGCTAACCCTTAGTTCAATCTCCGAAGTACCTCTACAGACAGTTCAATCGGGCCAGCCCTTCTAGTTGAACTACATTGGCTTTCCCGTTCACGCCACCACCGAGCGCCATGCCCTTGCCAACCGTTGCCCACCGTTCCCGCCGGCTCGGGGCAGGCCTGTTGATATTGCTTGCCGCATGCGGCTGCGGCGGTGGCGGAGGGGGGGCTGGCGGTGTGGTTGCCCCGCCGCCGCCTGACCCGGTGGCCGTGCAGCCCCCGGTGGATGTATCGCCGGTGGCTGTGGCCAACCCTGGCAGCGCACTGCCAGAGGGCTGGCAGCAAGGCGCCTTCCTGCAAGTCTTCGTGCGCAGCTACCAGGACAGCGATGCCGATGGCCGTGGCGACCTGCGCGGCCTGATCCAGCGCCTGGACTACCTGAAGGACCTCGGCGTGCGCGGTCTGTGGCTGATGCCAGTGACAAAAAGCCAGGACCGCGACCATGGCTATGCGGTGGCCGACTACCGCGCCACCGAGACCGACTACGGCAACCTGGCCGACCTCGACGAGTTGCTGCGCCAGGCCCATGCCCGCAGCCTTGGCGTGATCATCGACTACGTGATCAACCACAGCGCGGCCGAAAATCCGCTGTTCGTCAACGCGCGATCAGGCAGCGGCAATGCCTACCGCGACTGGTATGTCTGGCAGGGCGTGAAGCCCACCGGCTGGCGCATTTACGGCAACGACCCCTGGCGCGGCAGTGCAGGCAACTACTACTTCGCGCCGTTCTGGGACCAGATGCCCGATTTCAACCTGCGCAATGCTGCAGTGACGAACTGGCACCAGGACAACCTGCGCTTCTGGCTGAGCCGCGGCGTTGACGGCTTCCGCTTCGATGCCGTCGGCAACCTGGTGGAAAACGGACCGACGGCCTGGGAAAACCAGCCGCAGAACTATGTGCTGCTGCGCAGCATGCGCCAGAC
>JBBRJU010000006.1:0-17641 GCA_038218895.1 Burkholderiales bacterium | reverse complement strand
GAACTGGCCGACCACCATGGTTTGTCGAAGAACCACTTGATGAAGATCGTCAATGACCTGGCGCGCCAAGGTGTGCTGGAAACCACGCGCGGGCGCGGCGGCGGGCTGCGCTTGCTCAAGCAGCCTGCCGACATCCGGGTGGGCGACGTCGTGCGCAGCGCCGAAACCGATTTCCGCCTGGTCGAGTGCTTCGACGTCCGCACCAACACCTGCTCGCTGACACCGTCGTGCCGCTTGAAGGGCGTGTTCCAGGCTGCGCTGCAAGCCTACTTCAAGGAACTGGACGCTGCGACCCTGGCCGACATCACCGGCACGTTGCCACCAGCCCGCAGCCCGGGGGCGGCCGCGCGTGGCGCCAGGGCCGCTATCGTCATGCAGGCACCTGCGACCCGCCGGCGCGCGCCAGCCAAACACGCAGCGTAAGCAGGCGCTGATCCGCATGCAAGTTCCTGGCCACTCCGCCCCCGCTGTCGGCTTTGAAGTGCCGCTGGAAATGCTCGCGGCTTGCCACGGCCGCGTGCTGCACCAGTGTGCGACGCTGCGGCGACTGGTGCCGCATCTGGCCAAGCACGGTGCCGACGATGACGCGCGCATCGCTGCCGCAGCGGTGCTGCGGTACTTCGATACCGCAGCCAAGGACCACCACGCGGATGAAGAGACCGACCTGTTTCCCGCACTCATCGCGTCGATAGCCGGATCGGATGCGGTCTGCATCCGTGCGCTGGTCCAGGCCCTGACCGCCGACCACCGCGCGCTTGAATGCCACTGGCAGCGCCTGCGCCTTGTCCTGCAGCAGATTGCTGCCGGCACCGCGCCGCCGCTGGCGGCGGCTGACGTCGAGCCGTTCATCGCCTTGTACGCGCAGCACATCGCCCACGAAGACAGGGAACTGCTGCCGATGGCTGCCCGGCTGTTGGGCGATGAGGCGCTGGACAGTGTCGGCAGGGCCATGCGTGAGCGGCGCGGCATCACCGCCATTGAATAGGTGCCAACGGCCCGGCGCCTTCGACATGCACCGGGCCGGTCAAGTGACGATGCGGCCCATGTCATCAGGCGCATCCCGTTGCCGATCGACAGCTCCGCATCGACGGATGCATGGCCGCCGACGTCCGGGACGTGCGCTACAAGCCCAGGGCCGATCGAAGCTGCATGGCTGCCTGCAAGCGGGCACTTTCCGGATGCTGGTCGATGAGATCGCCTTCCAACGACTTTGCCGCCGTTGCGGCGTCCTGGCGTTGACCGCCAGCCAGCAGCACCCGGGCCCGGCGCACTGCCGAGTCAGCCCTCTGGACCTTGGATGCTGGCAGCACGTCGGCCAAAGCTGGCGCACGGTCCAGCGCAGCCAGCAGGCCGATCGCTGCCGCCGGCATGCCACGCTTCGCCAGAGACACTGCGGCCAGCTCTGTGGCTTCTTGGTACAGCCAGGTGCGCGTGGCCTGCTGCCGCTGCATCGTGGCGCGCAATGCGTCGAGCTGCGCCGCAGCGGCTGTCGAGTTGCCGGTCTCCAGCCGGCCTTCGACCAAGGCGAGCGTGGCCTGAAAGGCTTCAGGCCCGTCGCGTGCGGTCGCGGGCAGTTGCTGCAGCCAGCGTTCAAGGTGCGCCAGCGCCTGTTCGGGGCGGCCAAGGCGGCGCAAGACCTCCGCCTCGGTGATGACAAAGACGACCATGTCGCCTGCAGACGCCAGCTTCAACGTGGCTGGATCGACCAGCGCCGTCAAGCGCGATGCTGCTTTCAAGTCGCCATACGCCATCTCGCATTCGAGTTGCCGCGCCGTGAGTGTGGCGAGCACGCCGGCCGTGTCGGGGCCGGGCCGTTGCGTGACCTCGGCGCGGGCATCCGCCAGCAGTTGGCGCGCCTGCGCGTAGCGGCCTTGCGCCACGATCGCCGAAGCGAGGCGCCCGAGCGCGATGATCGTGTCGCGGTCGGTTCGGCCATAGGTCTCCCGAAAGTGGCGCAGAGCCTCTTGCCACTGCGCCTGGGCTTCCCCGCTGCGTCCGACGTTCTTCAGCGTCGTGCCCATCATCAGGTGGCTGAACCCGACCTCGGCCGGCTGCGCGAGCGCGTCACGCAAGTAGTCGCCATGCGCTGCCTGCATGGCCCGCAACGCGGCGGGATCGTCGTAACCGACGTTCAGCCGTGCCAGGGCAGTCCGGACATCCCAGCGAATGCTGCCGTCATCGAGTGCGTCGAGATGCCGCGCTGCCACTGACAGCACCTGCTGGGCCGCCTCCCGCTTGCCGAGCTTCATGCGCACCTTGCCGAGCTCGGACATCACGGCCACGCGGTTGTTCAGCGATTCGGCGTCTTCCGGCACGCTGTCCAGGCCCTGCTGCAACTCGGCTTCGGCTTCATCGAGCCGGCCGAGGTTGCGCAGCGCGCGCCCGTTGCTCAGGTGCGCGCGCAAGATGCGCCAGGGGTCCGATTTCGTCTGCTGCAACAGCGCGAGGTAGCGCTGCCCCACCTCGAGCGAGCCTGCGTAGTCGCCGAAAAACGGCAGCTGCACGGCCACTGCTTCCAGCAGGCCGAGCCGCTGCTCGGGGCGGTCGTGGAAGCGCTTCTCGAAGTCGGCGAGCCGCGCTTGCAGCAGCCGACTGAAGGCGCCGGGTTGGTCGAAGGTGTCGCGGTCCCACCCTGCGGCCATCGACAGCGTGTCCATGTACATCATCTTCACCGCGCCTTCGCGGACGACGGCCTGTTCGGCCAGTCGGGCCTGGGCACGCGCGGCTTGCGCTTGCCACAGCGCCACGCCCAGGCCGGTGACCATCGCCACGAGCACAACCGACAGCGCCGCAGCAGGCAGGCGGTGGCGGCGCAGGAACTTCCGCGCCAGGTACAGCTGGCTCTCCGGCCGTGCCTGCACCGCGTGGCCCTGCAGGTAGCGCTGCAAGTCGTCGGCCAAGGCGTTGACTGTCGGGTAACGCTGCGCAGGGTCTTTCTGCAAGGCCCGGTTCAGGATGGCATCGAGATCACCGCGCAGCTGCCTTTTCAGCGCCGGCGTCGTGGCCACCTCGCTGGCGCGCGCCGGGTCGGCATCGGCGATCGCCTCTTCCAGCTCGGCCGCGCTGCCGCGCTTGAGCCGGTACGGCCGCGCACCGGTCAGCAGCTCGAAGCAGACCACCGCCAGGCTGTAGACATCGCTGGCGGTGCCCAGCGGCTCGCCACGGATTTGTTCAGGGCTGGCGTAGTCCAGCGTGAACGCGCGGCCGGACAGCCGCGTCAATGCTGTTTCCTCCGTGTGATCGCCCTGCAGGGCCTTGGCGATGCCGAAGTCGAGCAGCCGGACTTGGCCATCTTCGGTGACGAGAATATTGCCGGGCTTGATGTCGCGGTGGATCACCAGGCGCGCGTGGGCGTGCGCCACGGCGGCGCACACCTGCAGCAGCAGGCGCAGACGCACATCCAGGCCGGGTGTGTGTGCGCGGCAATAGGCGTCGATCGCCAGTCCGTCCACGAACTCCATCGCGAAGTACGGGCGGCCCTGCGCATCGACACCGGCGTCGTACAGGCGGGCGATGTGCACATGCTCCAGCGAGGCGAGGATGTCGCGTTCGCGGGCCAGCCGCTGCACCAGATCGCGGCCCCACACCAGCTGCGGGAGCTTCAGCGCGACGCGGCGCTGCAGTTGCCCATCGACGCGGTCGGCCAGCCACACCGCCCCCATGCCACCGCGGCCGAGTTCGCACACCAATTGGTAGGGGCCGACCCGGGCGCCAGCGGTAGCTTCGCTTGCATCGGGCTCTGGCGTTGCCGGGCCGGACAGTGGCGGCAGTGCGCCGAGGAACCCGCTGGTCTCGACCTGTGCCTGCATGGCGAGCAGGCGCCTCAGTGTGTCGCGCAGCGGCTCGCACGCCAGTGCATCGACCCAGGCGAGCCGCTCGCCGGCGGGGAGGTCCAGCGCCCGGTCCAGCAAGGCGTCGAGCGCCGGCCAATCGGCGGCCAGCGCAGCAAACGGCATCTCGGCGGGTGCGGGTGGCATCTTGGTCGAACCTCATCGCTGCCGGTGCGGACGCGTCTGCTGGCCGGACCGCAGCCTGCGCGAAAGCGTGGCCACAGGTTGAAACCACCTCCGGCGCTGGGATGTTAGCGCGATGCAAAGTGCGCCCACAGCGAAGCCGGCCGGCACGTCGATGACGTGATGCTGGTACGTCGTGAGTACCGAGATGCCGATGAGAACGAACCATCCCTGCAGCGCCGTGCGCAGCCAGCCGGTGGCGTGCGGCACAAGATGCACCCACAGCAGCAGCACGCTGATGTGCAGCGATGGCGCGCGGTTGTACGGCAAGTCGAAGGCGGTCAGGCCTTGAAACAGCAGCCGCGTCAGGCCCTCGGGCAGTGGGCGCTCGAAGGTGAAACGCAGCGGGCAGGCCGCGTGGCAGACGATGGCGATGCCGAGCGCCAGCAGCAGCCGGGTGGTGTGACGTGCCAGCGCGTGGCGGTCGCGCCCGACAAAGAACGACAGTGCGAAGAAGCCGCAGATCGACAAGTAGGGCACGATGGTCCACGGCATGAAAGGGATGCCGCGTTCCCATGAGAAGACACCGGCGCCGATGTCTGTGCGCGTGCTGGTGAGGCGGTTGCTCAGCCAGTACGCGACCAGGAACACCAGGCTGACGCCGAGCAGACAACGCAGTTGCGCGGCCATCCCTGCGTGCGCTGGCACTGGCAGGGGTAGGGGAAGGAGCCGGGGCCGGGGTGGCACCTCGCCGTCTGCGGCGAGCGTGACCGCAGTCGGGTCATGCCGCGCGGCCTGTGGTGGCATGGACGGCGGGTGGCGCAGGGTCATGGCGGTTCTCCGAAACGGGTGAAATGAACGGTCCCTTGCTTCTGGTACGAGATGGCAGGCCCGCCGCGGACATGACCGCCCGACAACGCGCATGCATCGGCGTGTCGCCACGGCGGGCGCAGCACCCCCCGGGAAATCGGCACGGCGTCTGGCGGGGCACCGTCTGGTGGCTACCATCCGTGCTTCGAGACCAGCCGGAGCAGGACGCAGATGGGAGACATCACCCAGTGGATCGCGCAGGCGCGCCAGGGCGACCGCGCGGCGTTCGACAACTTGTTCGCGGCCCTGTACCCAGAGCTCCGCCGCATCGCGCATGGACGGCTGGCGCGCAACGTGCGCGACACGCTGATGGACACCACCATGCTGGTGCACGAGTGCTATCTGAAGTTTGCCGGTGCGCAACGCCTCGGCGTGGATGACCGCGCGCACTTCCTGGCCTACGCTGCCACCGTGATGCGATCCATCGTGGTCGACATGGCACGCGCCGCGCGGGCAGATCGGCGTGGTGGCAACGCGCCGCACGTCACCCTGGACACTGGCGTTGCCGAGGCTGTTGCGCAGCCCGAGGACCAGATCCTCGACATCGACCAGGCGCTCGTCGGGCTGGCGCAGCTTGACGAGCGCCTGGCCAAGGTGGTGGAGATGCGCTACTTCGGCGGTCTGTCCAATGCAGAGATCGCGCTGGCGCTCAAGCTGACAGAGCGAACCGTGCGCCGTGACTGGGACAAGGCGCGGCTGCTGCTTGCGGATGCCCTTCGCCCATGACCGAATTGTCCCGGTCGATCGGTGCTGCCGGATTGTGCGGTCATGTCGCGTGGCCGATCGCAGGCGATGCGTTCTGCAGCCGGCGGTAGAACCATGCATTCAACCCCACGGTGAAGGTGTTGAGCAGGTACAGCCAGAAGACCGGCGACACAGGCGCATCGGTGCCCGCCGACACGGCGATCTTGGCCATGGCGCCGGCCACGTAGCCGCACCAGATGATGATCGTGAACGTCAGGCCTTTGCCTTGCGGGCGTCGGCCGCGCAGCATGCTCAGCAGGTTCAACGGCCAGGCGACGCCGAAGCAGATCAGCATCAAGGCTTCCAGGCACTCTGCCAGGCGCATAGGCGACAGCGTCATCTCCATCGGTGGGCCTCCGTTTGAAGCAGGCGACGGGGTCTTGCGCCGACACGCCATCTGCGCAAGCGGGTGCGCGGTGCGAAAGCTTCCGTTTGCCGTGGTGACGAACCGATGCTTGTCTGCGCCAGTACCCGGCGCTTGACGACCGTGACGGCCACCGTGGCGATGCACATCGCAGCGCTGCCGAGGTTGAGTGCCAGCCCCCACAGGTCGCCCTGGAAGATCCACATGTAGAGGCCGGTCGAGGCGTTGGCGACGACCCAGCTGCTCCAGGTCCACAGGTTGATCGTCGGGCAACCGTGCGCGTCGCGCATGCAGGTGATCAGTTGCGGCAGGTACAACACGATGCGCAAGGTGTTGAACACCACGAAACACAAGGCCACCAGGATCGAGCCAGTCGCTGCCGACCAAGGCGCGCCCGCGTTGGCCCAGCCCGAGATTTGGTTGAACGCATCCATGTTGTGGCGGCCCCGCGTGACAGAGGGAGAGTCCCCTTCCTCTGCTGTACGAGACAACGCCGCGGTTTCGGACATCCTGGCGCCGGCCGGTCCCGGTGGCTCCAGGGCGGTGAAGCACGCCGGCTTTCGCGCAGGCGCCTGGTGGCGCCCAGCCTCAGCGGTACACCCGCGTCCAGATTCCTGGCGTGAATGGTGCGTCGGTGCGCTGGTACCAGATGACCACTGCATCGCCATGGCTGTTGACCGCGATGTCGGGGGCCTGGTCACTGCCTCTGGCGGCAGACGCCGCAGGGTCGGTCATCAGCTTCACAGGGGCAGCCCACTGCGTGGTCGCTGCGTTGAACTGTGCCGGCCACAGTTCTTGCTGCTGTGCCTGGCCAGGGCTGCCTTGCAGCCAGACAGCGAAGCCGTTGCCGGCGCCATCGAGCGCCACTTTGGCCAGCACGCCGGCGCTGGCGCCGACCGGCTGCACCCGCACCGCGCCGCTCCAGGCCGCAGCGGCTGCGATGTAGCGGTTGGCCACAATGCCATGGCCGACGATGCCGTTGGTCTGCGCGCCGTTGCTGGCCTCATGCCACACGGCGATGGTGTTGCCCGCGCCGTCGGTCGCCAGCGCGGGTTCGTGGGCATGGCGGCTGCCGTCGTTGATGGCCACGGGGGCACTCCACATGCCGCTTGCGGCGTCGAGCCGGCTGGCGCGGATGGTCGAGCGGACGGCCGGGCGGTCTTGCCAGACGGCGACCGTATGGCCCGATGCATCGGCAGACACCCGCAGCGCGCCCAGCTCCCTGACGCCGCTGACCACCAGCACCGGCGCCGACCAGCCATCGGTGCTGCGCTTGCGGCTTGCAAACAGCGAACTGGTCGACACGCTGTCGGTCACCGCCCAGACCATCACTGTGCTGCCATCGGCCGCAGCGGCCACCTGCGGGCGGTAGGAGCCGACCGCACCCAGCACCACCGGCGCAGCCCAGCTGCCAAGCGCATTCGATGACGCCACCGTGGCACGCCGCCCCGCCAGGTTGTCAGACTGGTGGAACACCACCGCCGCAGCGCCGTCCGGGGTGATGGCGACCTGCTGGTCCACGTCGATCACGGCATCGATCACGTCCAGACGCGACGGGGTGCCCCAAGCCGTGCCGGTGAACCAATTGGCCAGCATCAGCTGGCCAGCGCCAAAATTCGACGTCGATCGCACAAACCAGGCCACCGCCACGCCGCCCGGCGCCATCGCGATCTGCGGTTGCGCTGCGCCGCCCACAGCGTTGTCGATGGTGGCGGCGGCGCTCCAGCTGCCGCCTGCCGCAGAGCGGCTGGCCCACACCGCGCCGCGCAGCGGTACCGTGACGGTCTCTTGCCACACGCCCATCGCGTTGCCTGCAGCATCGATCGCCACACGTGGGTAGCCCGCGAAACGCAGCCCGTCGCCGCTGCTGAGCAGCACCGCCGGGCCCAGGCCTTGCTGGCGACAGGGGTCGTGACCGTCAGCGCCGCTGCGCTGCTGGCCAGCGTGCCGGCCGGGTTGGTCACATCGACCGAGAAAGCCGCGCCGTTGTCACCGAGCACCGTGCTGGCCAGCGTGAAGCTGGCGCCGGTGGCGCCGGCAATCGCACTGCCGTTGCGCTTCCATTGGTAGCCCACCGGGACCGTGCCACCGACAACGGCGACCGAGAAGCTGGCCGGTGCGCCAGCCGCAACGCTGGTGCTGGCCGGTTGGGTTGCGATGGTCGGCGCCACCGGCGTCACCGTCAGCAAGGCATTGCTGCTGACGGCCGTGCCCACTGCATTGCCCACCGCCACGGCCAGGTTGCTGGCGTTGAACGCGTATGCGGCGCTCAGCGTCAGCGCCGCGCTGGTGGCGCCGGCGATGTCGACGCCGTTGCGCCGCCATTGGTAGCTGAGCGGCGCGTCACCGGTGGCGGTGACCGAGAAGCTGGCGGTGGCGCCGTCGGCCACCGTGGGGGCTGCGGGCTGCGCCGTGATGGTTGGCGCCAACGCGGCGCCACCGCCACCGCCGCCACCACCGCCGCCACCGCCGGCCAAGAAGCCCGAAACCGCCCGGCACGCAGCCACACCGGCCGCCATCTTTTGAAGTGCACGCAGCATCAGCATGGTGGAACCCCTGAAAGGGCGCCGCGCGTCGGCGCCTGGACGTCTGCGCTCTTGCGCAGCCCTTGTCAAAAAAGGTGCCCGGCCTCAGGCCGGGCGGCGTGCCGCCATCAGCAACAGCCCGTTGGGCTCCACCCAGCCGTGCGGCGTGCTGAAGCGGCGCAACTGCGTGGTGATGTCTTGCCAGGCGGCTGCGCGGGCCGCTGCCTGCAAGGGCCTGAGAAGTTCGATCACCGGTGAGCCGGCACTGCGCACAAAGTCGACATAGTCTTCGCAGCGCGGCGTTCGAAATGGCGCCGACAGGGCCCGCACCTCGATCTCGATGAATCCGGCTTGCGCCAGCAGCGTGGCCAGCAGCTTCGGCTTGCCCAGGCTCAACAGGCCACCCGGCGCGGCCGGGTCGCCGGCGGCGGCACCGGCATGGCGCTGCGCGACGGCCATGGTGGTGGTGATGCAGGGGTTTTGCAGCGGACCTGCGAACACCAGCGCGCTGAAGCGCCCGCCTGCCGCCAGCGCCGCATGCACGTGCTGCAGCGCCAGCAGGGGCTGCTGACAGAACATCAGCCCCAGGCGGCAGACCACCGCGTCGAAGCCGGTCAATGCCGGGCTCAAGGCCTGGGCATCGGCTCGGGCAAAACGAACCTGCGACAAGCCAGCCGCCGCCAGCTTCTGTGCGGCCAGCCGCAGGATGGCCTCGGAGATGTCGACCGCCAGCACCTGGCCTGCGGGCCCGACGCGGTGTGCGATGTCCAGCGTCTGGTCACCCGCGCCGGCCGCCAGGTCCAGCACGTGCTGGCCGGCGGCCAGGCGCGCCGCATCGAGCATGGCAGCGGTGGCGGGTTGCAGCCAGGCACGGATCAGGCCACTGTGCTGGTCCCAGCCCCGCGCTGCGCTGTCCCAGGCAGCGGCTGCGGCCGTGGCGGCGTGGTGTGCATCGGGCTTCATTCGGCGCGCACACCTGTGGCGCTGAGGACGCCGCGCCAGTACGGCTGCTCCCGCGCAATGCGCTCACGCAACTCGGCTGGCGTGCTGGCCAGGGCCAGCATGCCGGCCTCGCCCAGTGCGTTGCGCAGGCCTGGCTGCTGCGCCACCCGCTGCATCGCCGCTGAGAGCCCATCCACCACCGCAGCTGGTGTGCCGGCGGGTGCAAAAAACGCGAACCACTCGCGCATCACGAGCTTGGGGAAGCCTTGTTCGGCGACGCTGGCCACTTGGGGCAGGAAACTGCTGCGCGTGGGCCCGGACGTGGCCAGCACACGCAGCTTGCCGGCCGCAAGAAACGGCCGCAGCAGGCCTTCGGGCAGGGCCAACGCAGCCAGCCGGCCTGCCGTCAGGTCCAGCAGCGCCGGCGGTCCGCCGGGGTAGGGCACATGCTGCCAATCGACCTTGGCCTCCCGCGCCAGCAAGGCGATCATCAGATGCGGCAGGGTGCCCACGCCGGGTGAGCCGTGGGTGGCCTTGGACGGGTTCTGGCGGACCCAGTCGATCAGCTTGGCCAGGTCGGTCACGCTGTCTGGCACGGCGGGCCCGACCGCCAGGCCGAGCACGGCCTCGGCTGCCACCGACACTGGTTTCAGGTCCAGCAGGGGGTCGTAGGCCAGCGTCTCATACAGGTAGGGGTAGACAGTGGCCACGGCGGCCTGGGCCAGCAACAGCGTGGCGCCGTCGGGCGCGGCCTGCTTCAGTGCGGCCACGGCGATGCGGCCGGCTGCGCCGCCGCGGTTGTCGACGATGACACCGCCGGGGTGGGTGGCGCCCAGCGCCTCGGCGTAGTGTCTGGCCACCACGTCCGGGATGGCGCCACCCGGCGCCGTGCACAAGATGCGCAGGTGGTTGCGCGGGTCGGCGCCTGGCGGTTGCGCGTGCGCCGTGGGCAGGGTGCACAGCCAAGCGGCGCTGGCCAGGAACTGGCGGCGGGCGGTGACAGGGTCTTGCATGCTGTGCTCCTGGGGTTCAAACACCGGTGTTCAGGAAACCCAGCTTGCGCGCCTTTGCCTTAGGGATCGGGTAGCGATTCGAGCGCCTGGAGCGCGGCGCGCAGCGCCACGGCGGACTGGCCATCTGCGGCCACCTCCAGTTGTTGCGCCGCTCGCAACAAATGCTGCTGCACCGACCGGTGCAGCGCCGCCCGGCGCGCGGCCACTGGCGCCAACGGCACACCCGGCAACAACGGGCCGGTGTAGAGCGCAAGTACCGTGTGCAGCGCAGCCGGCAAGCCGGCCAGCGAGACGTTGTCCAGCTGCTGCAGAGCGACTTCGAGCGCACGCACATCGGTCCAGCAACGCTGTGGGTTCAGGCGCAGCGCGCCATGGCGCAGCACGATGCGGTCGTCGCCGCCCAGCCATTTGCGCAAGCGGTGCAGCGCGTTGTCCAGGGCATTGCGGGCGGCGTCGCCGTCGGCGTCAGGCCACAGCGTATCAGCCAGGGTGTCCTGGGCGATGGGCGTCTGGCCTTGCGCGGCCAGCAGATGCAGCAGCGCCAGCAGGCGGCGGCTTTCTTTGCGCCCGCTGGGCAGCGGGCCATCCACACGGGCGATCTGCCAGGTGCCCAGCGCGTGCACACGCAAGGCCCACGGCCAGCGCGCGTCGGCTTCGGGTGGCGCTTTCAGCGCGTTGCGCTGCACGATGTCGCGTGTGATCTCGGCTTCGATGCCGTTGGCCAGCGCCAGCGCCGCCAGCCTGGCCATCATGTCGCCGCAGCAGAACAGCATCGGCCCATGCCGGAAGCCGCAGTCACGCGCCACCGCCAGCGCCTGCTGCAGGTGGCCCAGGGCCATGGGCTCGTCACCACGGCGCAGCGCCGCGTAGGCCGCCACCATGTGGCCGATCCAGTGGAACCAGCGCGCAGCGGCATGAAACGGCTGCGCAAATGCCTGCGCCAGCAGCCACTGTGCCTCGGCATGTTCGTCGCAGCAGGCGGCTGCCAGCGCGTTGGCGATGAGGGCGATGTGCTCGCGCATCAGGTAGCCACCGGCCTGGCCGCTGGTGACGGCCGCACGCATCAGGCGCAGCGCGGTGGCATGGTCGTTTTCCAGCAGGGCCAGGATGCCACGCTGGTGTTCATAGATGCTGCGGTCCACCGCGTTGTCCGGGTGCAGGGCCTGGGCAGCCAGCTCGAGGTGCCGGCGCGCTGCGGCGGCGTCGGTGCACGCCAGCGCGACGATCATGCGCAGCAGCTCGGCGCTGGCCCGCTGCGCCCCAGCGGCGGGCTCGGTGGCGACGAGTGCCAGGGCGCGTTCGGCGTCAGCCAGGGCCGACGCATGTTGGCCCAGCAGCGTCTTGACCAGAATGCCCACGCTCCACCAGCGCATCAGCGTGGCCGGTGCGGCCAGGGGTTGGGCGCACAGGGCGTCGATGCGCAACACCACGCGCTCGAGCCGGTCGACATGGCCACGCCACAGCAGGTGGAAGGCCAGTGACGCCAGCAACAGGTGCTGGCCGGGCACCGACTCACGGTGCAGCAGGCGCTCGGCACGCTCGGCCAGGCCGTCGGCCAGGGCGTGCCAGGGCGCGCGGTACACCACGCCGGCCAGCAGGCCCGGCACCCAGCGCATCTCGATGTCTTCGCTCTGGCGCACGGCAGCGCGCTGTGCATGCGCATCCAGCACAGCCAGCCAGCGGTCCAGGTCATGGAAGCGCCCGGTCGACACCAGGGCGGTGCAGGCAGCGGCAGCGGCTTCCAGCTGGCCGTCGACGTCGCCTGCTGCTTGCCGGCCTTGGTAGGCGTGTTCGATGTCCTGCAAGGCCAGGCCGGGGTCGCTGTCCAGCAGGCTCAGGCCGCGCCAGTAGCGCAGTGCTGCCTGTTCGGCCGCAGGCAGGCCATCGATGCACTGGCGCAGGGCTTCGGTGCGCCCGCTGGCGATGAAATCAGCCGCAGTGCGCAGCAGCAGGGCCTGGGCCTCGGGCCAGTGCGCACCGTCGATCAGGCGGCGCAGCGCAGCGTCGACCTGCCCGTCTTCGGCCAGCAACTGGCCAGCCCGCAACTGCAGGGTGCGCAAGGCCTCGCCCGCGTGTTGCGCCTGGTGGCGCTTGTGCAGGAAGTCGCTGAACAAGGCGTGGAAGACATAGACCGTGGGGGCGCCCTCGCGCCGGTCGGTGAACAGGCTTTGTGCAGCCAGTCGATCCAGCAGCGCGGGTGCTGTGGCCAGGCCACTGATGGCCACTGCCTGGGCGCCCGTGGCGCGCGGCAGGTAGGCCATGGCGCCCAGGGCTTGCTGCTCGTCCGGGGGCATGCGCGCCAGCACTTCACCCGC
Source organism: Burkholderiales bacterium (assembly GCA_038218895.1). Classification (GTDB taxonomy): domain Bacteria; phylum Pseudomonadota; class Gammaproteobacteria; order Burkholderiales; family Burkholderiaceae_C; genus Pseudaquabacterium. The sequence goes on along the minus strand of JBBRJU010000006.1, from coordinate 4,915 downwards.
AAAGTAGTCGAAGAGTTGCTGGCGCGCGGCCAGGCTGGGCCATGGCGCGTTGGGCGATGAACCCAACAGCATCAGCGTCAGCCCGCCTGCCCAGCCCTGCGCCGCAGCCAGTGCCGGGGCAATGTCGTCCGTGTGCCCGTGCAGACGCGTCAGCGCCAGTGTCTCCTGGTCGTCAAAGCGCAACTGCTCGGCGTCCACGATGGCCAGCTGTTGCTGCACCAGGGCGCGGGCATAGGCCGCCGGTGGGGGCGCGCGGCTGACGAAGACCCACTGCACACCGCTGGGCAGCTCGGCCAGGCCCTGTGCCAGCGCGCCATGCAGCAGCGAGTTGGCCGGCAGCTCCTGGTAGTTGTCCAGCACCAGCACCCAGGGCGGCTCGACATGGCGCAAGACCAACCGCAGGCGCCGGCGCAGCCAGCCGGCAATGTCAGCGTCATCGTCGGCAGAAAACGGCGGCAGGTCGAGCACGCTGCTTGCAACACGCTTGAGCAGCGCATCCAGTGATTGCACGAAGGTGGCCGGGTCACCGTCGCCAGCATCGAGATGCAACCACAAGGTGGTCGCGGCGCGGTGGCGCAGCCAGGTGGCCACCAAGGTGGACTTGCCGGCCCCGGGCGCCCCCGCCAGCCACTGCGCCGGCAGCTCTGAGCAGCCATCCAGCAAGGCGAACAGCCGCTGGCGCGCGAACACCCGCCCGAGCCGGGGTGGCGCCAGTTTGCCCAGGGCCACGTGGTGTCGGATTGCTGCAGCAGCCATGGGGTGGTGCAGTCAGAAGGAAGACATGCTTTGCACGCCTGCATTGTGTTCTTCGGTGCACGGTGCACGGTGCACGGTGTGCAGGGCAAGCGACAAGGGCCCGGCGCCCGTTCCCGATTCAGGCTCTCTTTGTCTGGCATCGCACCGACGACACCAGCTTGGAGCGCCAAGGTGCGCGACAAACGCCGCATGGCGGCAGGCAGCTTGCATCGCAGACTCCGCATGAACATCCACAAGACCGCAGGCATCGCCACCATGGCCCTGCTGGTGACGACCACCCCTTGGGTCGAGGAACCAACGCCCAGCGTCAACCTGGTCGGGCGCCCGGTGCTGCAGATCGGCAGCTTGCCCGACGGACCCTACCGCGCCCTGGTGCTGCAGGGCCTGGAACTAGCACCCGCACCTTCGCTGTCATCGGCCCCGAGGTGAAGAACGCGCGCGAGCGCTTCGCCGGAAACAACCTGGCTTGCACTTCGTGTCACGAGGCGAGCGGCGCCAAGTCGCATGCAATCCCCTGGGTGGGTGTGACAGCCACCTTTGCGCAGTACTGCGGGCGCGAAGGCCAGATCAGCACCGTGGAAGAACGCATCAACGGCTGACACGCAGCATGAACGGCAAGCCCTTGCCGCTGGACGCGCCCGAGATGAAGGCGTTTACCACCTACATCGCCTTCTTGTCCAAGGGCGTGCCCGCCGGTGCCAAGATCGACGGCGCGGCGGTGCTGCCCGGTGCGCCGCCCAACCGGCGCGCCGACGTCAACGCCGGCAGTGTTGTCTACGCCGCCAAATGCGCGCTGTGCCACGGGGCGGAGGGCTTGGGGCAGCGCAGCAGTCAGCGCAGGGATGCCCAGGGCTACACCCTTCCCGCCGCTGTGGGGGCCGGACAGCTTCAACAACGGCGCCGGCATGAACCGCCTGCTGACAGTCATGCGTTTCATCCGCCAGAACATGCCGCTCGGCGCCAGCCGCGCGGCCAGTGTATTGACCGATGATGAAGCCTACGACGTCACAGCCTTCGTCTTGTCGCAGCCGCGCCCGGTGATGGATGATCTGGAGGCAGACTTTCCCGCCCGCTGGAACACGCCGATCGACGCCGCGTTTCCACCCTATGCGCTGGGTGCCAGCGCCGACCAGCACCGCAACGGGCCGTTTGCGCCATTGGCCGAGAAACAGCGCGCGCGGGCGGACAAGCACCTGGCCGACCAGGCAGCGCGCCAGGCCCGCGCGGCGGGCCAGCCGGCCAGCGCTGCATCGGGCCAGTAGAAGGGCCAGTCGCCTGGCCAGCAGGTCGGCAGACTACCGCCACCGCAGTGGAGGGTTCAGCCCGGCCTGCGCCCGACTCGAGCCCGGCGTGACCCCACCTGACCCCGGCGTGACGTCGGTGGCTGCGGCGGCGCGCCTACGATGGGGCTTCCACACCCGCTGGCCACCGGCCGTCCGCCCCATGCAAGCCTTGCGCGTCCATGCCTTCGACCAGCCGGTGCAGCTGGACAAGCTGCCCACGCCCGAGCCTGCTGCTGGTGAAGTGCGGGTGCGGGTGCAGGCCTGCGGCATCTCGTATTTTGACCTACTGATCGCGCGTGGCGGCTACCAGTGGCGGCCTGGCCTGCCATTCACTGTGGGCAGTGAATTTGCCGGCGTGGTCGAAGCGCTGGGCCCGGGCAGTGGTGGCACGCTGGCCGCAGGTGACCGGGTCGGTGGGTCGGTGTCGATCGGCGCCTGGACCCAGCAGCTGTGTGTGCCCGCCAGCGCGCTGCACAAGGTGGCGCTGCTGGCCGCGCTGGACGAGGCGGCTGTGCTCTTCATGCCCTATGGCACTGCGCTGTATGCGCTGCGCGAGCGGGGCGGGCTGCAGCCTGGCGAAACCCTGCTGGTGCTGGGCGCCACCGGCACCGTGGGCGCGGCGGCGCTGCAGCTGGGCCGGGTGCTGGGCGCGCGGGTGATCGGGGCGGCCACCGGCGCGGCCAAGTGCGCCGCAGTGCTGGCCGCCGGTGCCGATGCGGTGGTCGACCTGGCCCAGGCCGACTGGAAAGACCAGGTCAAGGCCCTGGCCGGCCCCAACGGCGTCGACGTGGTGGCCGACCCGGTGGGCGGCAGCGCCACCGACACCGCCTTCCGCACCCTGGGCTGGGGCGGGCGGCACCTGGTGCTGGGCTTTGCCAGCGGCCAGATCGGCAGCCTGCGTGGCAACCTCGCCATCGTCAAGGGCGGCGCGCTGGTGGGTGTGGACCTGCGCCAGTTCCGCGAGCGGCAGCCCGACGCTGCCCGGCAGTTGATGCAGGACGTGGCCGCGCTGCACCGGGACGGCCACATCCGGCCGCTGATCACTGCACGCTGGCCGCTGGACCGGCATGCCCAGGCCTGCGCCCAGGCCGGTGACCGGGCCACCGTCGGCCGGGTGCTGTTGTTGCCTTGACAACGCGCCGGTGTACCGGCGCGCGGGCGCTCGGACGCTCAGCGCAGCGGCTGGAAGAACGCCCGCAGGTCATCGACAAACAGCACCGGCTGCTCGAAGGCGGCAAAGTGCCCGCCGCGCGGCATGGCCTGCCAGTGGCAGATGTTCTGGAAGCCGGCGGACTCCATCCAGCGCCGTACCGGCGGCACGATCTCTTGCGGATACACCGCGACGCCGGTGGGCACGGTGACCGGCAGGGCCTGGCGCTTGCCGGCGCCGAAGCTTTCCCAGTACAGCCGGGCCGACGAGGCGGCGCTGGCGGTCACCCAGTACAGCATCAGGTTGTCCAGCAGTTCGTCGCGGCCGAGCAGGTTCAGCGGGTCGCGCTGGTTGCGACCACTGTCGCCGCCGGCGCCGGCATCGCGACTGCCGTTGCCGCTGCCGCCACCGCAGTCGGTCCAGGCCCAGAACTTCTCCAGGATCCAGGCCGCCTGGCCGGCGGGTGAATCGGTCAGCGCATAACCCAGGGTCTGCGGCCGGGTGGCCTGCTGCTTGGCGTAGGCACTGTCCCAATCGCGGTAGAAGCGAGCCCGCTGCAGCGCATGCAGTTCGTCGGGCGCAGGCTGGTCGGTGGCCAGCGGGCGCGCACCCATCGCCAGCGTCACATGGATGCCCAGGCAGTGCGCCGCATCCTGGGCGCCCAGCGCACTGGTCACGGCCGATCCCCAGTCACCACCCTGGGCGGCGTAGCGGCTGTAGCCCAGCCGCGCCATCAGCAGCGCCCAGGCGCCGGCAATGCGGTCCACGCCCCAGCCGGTGGTTGCCGGTTTGGCCGAGAACCCAAAGCCCGGCAGCGACGGAATCACCAGGTCGAAGGCATCGGCTGCGTTGCCGCCATGGGCGGTGGGGTCGGTCAGCGGGCCGATCACTTTCTGGAATTCCACCACCGAGCCTGGCCAGCCGTGGGTCAGCAGCAGCGGCATGGCGCCGGCATGCGGCGAGCGCACGTGCAGGAAATGGATGTCCAGCCCGTCGAGCTGGGTGATCCACTGCGGGTGCCGGTTCAGCAGTGCCTGGCGCTGCGGCCAGTCGTAGCCGCTGGCCCAGTGCTGGCAGATGGCCTGCAGCCAGACCAGTGGCACGCCTTGTTGCCAGCCGCACACTGGTGCGGGCTCGGGCCAGCGGGTGTGCTGCAGGCGCTGGCGCAGGTCGTCCAGCACCGGCTGGGCCACGTCGATCTGGAAGGGGCGGATGCTGTCGTCGCTGGCCATGGTGGGGGCGGTCGGTGATCGGGCGGCGGGGCGGTGCGCTGGCACGCAGTCAGCGCACGCTGGAGGCGTCTTGCCCGTACAGGATCTTGCGCGCCGCCTCGTCGGGCGGCGCCGGGGGGGCGGCATTCACTTCGAGTGCCCGGGCGTAGGCGCGCACGGTGGCCGGCCGCGCCTGGATGCGTTCAAACCAGACCTGCAGGTGGGGAAAGTCGGCCAGGTTCTGGCGCTGGCGCTCGTGCGGCACCACCCAGGGGTAACAGGCCATGTCGGCGATGGAATAGTCGCCCGCGATGCAATCCTGCCCCCGTGCCGCCTGCTGGCCCAGGTGCTTGTTCAGCACACCATAGAGTCGGCCGGTCTCCTTGACATAGCGGTCGATGGCGTAGGGGATCTTCTCCGGCGCAAAGGTGCCGAAGTGGTGGTTCTGCCCGGCCATCGTCGACCACACGCCCGCCGACGCCGGCGCGCCGCTGGCGCTGTTTGAATCGGGCGCC
>JBBRJU010000005.1:0-20112 GCA_038218895.1 Burkholderiales bacterium | reverse complement strand
ACCGGCAACCACCGGTCGCCAGCAAGCACCACACGGTAGACCTTCTCGCTGCCGGTCGGGGGGACGAAGCGGGATGCGTCTTCGCCGATCTCGAACAACTCGATCGGCTCCGAGACGCCCTTCAGCACCCAGTGGCCGTGGCTCTGGTGTTGCAGATCGGTGGCGCCCAGCGCCGCCAGCGCGTCGGGCGTGACCAGCGTTTGCGCGCCATGGGCCAGCGACATCACGCGCGCGGCCATCGGCTTGGCCAGGCCGTCCACCTCGATCGGTTTGGCGCCGCGCGCGACGTCGTCGGCGGTGTTCTCGCGCAGCAGCACCAGGCCCACATGCAGCCCGGCACGTGCAGTCAGCGGCACCGCCAGCGCGGCCAGCGCGCGGTGGTAAGCCAAGGCGTAGCCCGCTGCATCCCCCGCGTCGCAAAACAGCAGCAGCATGCCGTCGGTCTTGTCGATCTCGCGCCCGCGCCACAGTGGCAGCAGGTCACGCGCGGCACGGTCGTGCGCGGCCCACACGCCGGCCATCGCGGTGTCACCGAGTTCCTCGGACAGCCTGGTGCTGCCGACCACGTCGGTGAGCAGCAGGGCGCGGGTCTGCACCTCGGCGCTGAGCGCAGATGTCGTTGTCCTGTTCGTCAACTCGTTCACCCTGCAATGATGCCTCGGTGCGGCCGTGCCGGTGGTGGACAACGCGACACGACAGGCCGGTTCATCGCCCACTGCTGCCCACCATCCGCATCCGGCTATTTCAACCCCGGCACCTGCAGCCGGCAGCGGATGCCGGCGGGCAGGGTCTGGCGTGCGTTGTCCAGCGTGGCCACCACGCCGAAGGTGCCGGCGGCGGCGGCGATCACCCGGTCCTTGGTGCGGATCACCGCGTCGATGGCGCCGCCGAACGGCGCCTCGGGCCGCACCACCACGCGCAACCCGGGCTGGATCTGCGGAAACAGCCTGAACGGCAGGATCGCCTGCACTGCCAGCGGCTGGGTCTGGGCGATCTTCAGGATCGGCTTCTTGCCGTCGCCGGCATCGACCAGCGCACCGGGGTTCAGGTAATGGTCGACCACCACGCCGGCAAACGGCGCGCGGATCTGGCGGCGCGCCAGCTGGTCCACCGTCTGCCGGTGCTCAGCCTGCGCCAGCTGCTGGCCCTCCTCGGCCTGGCGCAGTTCGCTGCTGGCGTTGAACGCCTGGGTGTCTGGCGTGCAGGTGCTGCCGGACGGGCTCCGGCGCAGCACCTCGCCGGCGGCCAGGGCCACCCGCTGGAAGTCGACATCACGGTCGCCAAAGGCGCCATCGCCGATGGTGCTATCCACACTGGCCGTCTGCCTGGCGCGCAGCAGCAGGTCCCGGGCGGCGGCCAGCGTGTCGGGCACGTCGGCGCCCGGCAGCGGTGTGGCCGCGCCCTGGCGCGCCAACTGCAGGCGCAGCAGGCCGGCGCTGGCCGGCACATTGGCGCGCGGTGCGATCGTCGGATCGTAGGCGGCGTTGTCGTCTCGGCTGACCCCGAGGTAGTACAGCCCGGTGACCGCCGCGGCGTGGCTCAGCGCACTGCCGGGGGTCGTCGACAGCTGGACGCCGGCCGCATCGAACAGGCGCAGGCGCTGCGCCAGGTTGCTGCCCGGCACGGTGAAATCCAGGGTGTCGCCGGCCACGGCCTGCACCCGCAGCAGTTCGACATCAGCGACGTCAGCGGCCAGCGTGGTGTCGGTGGCGAGGCTCTCACCTGCGGCCGGCAGCAGATCGCGGGCGGTGTCCAGCGTGTTGCCATCCACCACGTAAGGCTGCAACAGATGGGCCAGCGACACGTTGCCGGGCGCCGCCGCCTGCAGCCGCGGCACCTGGCCGCCCAGCGCGGTGCCCGTCGGCAACAGCAGCTCGGCCTGCTGCGCGGCGACCAGTGGCGCGTCTTGCGCGCTCAGCAGCCGGAATCGGGCGCTTGCGGCTGCACGGCCGTCGGTTTCGACCCGCAGCGTGTAGCGGCCTGCGGCCAGGGTCATGGGCGTGCTGTTGCCGTCTTGGCTGCCGAGCAACCCGCCGCCATGCTGGCTGCTGGTGTCGCTATTCAGCAGTACCCAGCGCAGCGCGCTGGCGGACGGTGAAAGCTGGTCCCACTGCACCTGGGTGCTGCGGTCGAGGGTGAAGCTGTCGCTCACCGCATCGCCGGGCGCGGCCAACGTCACGGCCTGGGTCTCGCCGAGCACCAAGGCCTGGCTGCGCGCAGCGCTGCGGTGCAGCGTGAAGGCATAGTCCAGCGCGGTGGTGGCGCCGGTCGCACCTTCGACAGACATCCAGTAGCTGCCCGACCGCAGGGCGGTGTAGGCGCTGCGATCCGACGTCAGGCTGTCTTGCCTCCAGACCCGGGTGGCGCCCGGATCGAAGCGTGAGAAGTAGCCGGTGGCGCTGGCGGTGCCAGCCTGGAAGTACAGCCGGTCACCTGCGGCGAGATCAACCCGATACAGCGCGGCATGGCCGCCGGCCGGCAACTGCCCGCTGGTTTCGGTGCCGGGCACCAGCGTCAGAGCCGCCTCGATGCCGATCCGTTGGAAGGCGTCGTTGCCGGTGCGGTCGCCACTGCCATCGACGGTGAGCAGGTAGCTGCCGGGTTCGAGGTCGAGAAAGCTGTCGCCGGGCTGCGTCAGGTTGCGCAGCGAGAACTGGTCGGTGTTGTTGGGGCCTTGCAGCTGCCACGAGATCTGGTCGCCCTGCACGCCGTCGGACAGGAAGCGTGTGCGCGCCTGGACGCTGAACTCGAACCGGTCCTGCTCGCCGGGCTGGTCGATCGACCCCTCGATGCGGTGCAAGCCCGGGGCCAGGTCACCCGACAGCAGCAGCTTGGGCTCCAGCGCCTCCAGCTTCCAGGTCGTCGGCAACATCGCGCGGCTGGCCTGCGCGGTGGCGGTGAGCCGGGCACGCACATGGCCCAGGGTACGGGTCGCGTGGCCAGCAAAACAGCCGCCCTGGAGGAGCGGACCTTGCCGATTCGGTCGGGCGGTCCACCGATGCGGCCTTTCGAGCCGGCGGCTGCGGCAACAGCTTTACGTGTGTCCCTTGTCCAGCGCGGCGATCAGGCCCATCAGGGCCTGCGGGTCCACCGGCTTGACCATGTGGTGATCGAACCCGGCCTCGTGCGAGCGGCGACGGTCCTCGTCCTGCCCCCACCCCGTCACCGCGATCAGGAGCACGCCATGGCCCGTCGGCTGGTGACGGATCTGGCGGCAAGCTTCGTAGCCGTTCAATCTGGGCAAGCCGATGTCGAGCAGGATCACATCGGGCCGGTAGTCGCCGGCCATGTCCAAACCCTCTTGTCCGTCGTAGGCCGTGCGGGTGTCGAGGCCCATCATTTTCAGCATCTCCGACAGGCTGTCCGCAGCATCCCGGTTGTCGTCCACGATCAGGATGCGCAGCAGCGGCTTCGCGGCCGCCGGCGTGTCGTCGGCGCCCGGTGCCGGCAGGTCCGGGCCCTCGATGGCGACCGGCAAGCGCACGGCGAACGCGCTGCCCAGGCCCGGCCCGTCGCTGTGGGCCTCGACACTGCCGCCGTGCAGTTCGACCAGGCGCTTGACCAGTGTCAGCCCGATGCCCAAGCCACCCTGCGACCGCTCCAACGATGCATCGATCTGCGTGAACATGTCGAACACCGCAGGCAACTGGTCGGCGGCGATGCCGATGCCGGTGTCGTGCACCGTCACCACCACGTCGCTGTGTTGCCGTTCGACCTTCAGCCGGATGTGCCCGCCCCGGTCGCTGTACTTGGCGGCATTGCTCAGCAGATTCGCGAAGACCTGTGCCAGCCGCGCCATGTCGGCATCGACGATCAGCGGCTCTTTGGGGATCGAGACGGTGAGCTCGTGGCCCATGTCGCCGATCAACGGGTGGATTGTCTCCACGGCGCTGTTCAGAACCGACGCCAATGAAAGGTGCTGCTTGCGCAACTTGAGCTTGCCCAGGCTGATGCGGCTCACGTCCATCAAGTCATCGATCAAGCGCACCATCTGCGCCAGTTGGCGTTCCATCATCGCGCGGGCCCGCTCGACCGCAACCGGCTGCCCATCTGCCAGCTTGATCAGTTGCAGGCCGTTGCGGATCGGGGCCAGCGGGTTGCGCAGTTCGTGGGCCAGGGTAGCCAGGAATTCGTCCTTGCGGCGGTCGGCGTCGGTCAGGTCGGTTGCCAATCGCCGCAACTGGATTTCCGCTGTCTTGCGCTCGGTCACATCCAGGTTGGTCCCCACCATCCACTCGGCTTCGCCGTGCGCGTTCGCCCGCACGGTTTCAACGCATGCGATGTGGCGCACGGCGCCGTCATCGCGCCGGTGGATGCGAAATTCGCAACGGCATTGTCCGCCGCGGCGCACGGCGTCTTGCAGGATGCGCCTGGTTGGCGCCAAGTCTTCCGGCAGCAAGGCACCGCTCCAGTCGCTGTAGGGCACAAAACCGTCCGGCGTTGGGGCGATGCCGTAGATGCGGAACATCTGCGCATCCCAGCGGATCGTGTTGGTCAGGGCGTTCCACTCCCAGATGCCCACCCCCGTGGCCTCGGTCGCCAGCAGGGTGCGTGCTTCACTCGCACGCAGGTTTTCTTCGGCAGCGCGGCGCACCGCAACGTCCATCGCCGAGGGAATGAGGTGCGTGATGCGCCCTTGCGCATCGCGCAACGGCGCGACTTGAAAGTCGATCCACATCCGCGTGTCACCCGCCATGCGCACCGGCACGTCGTAACGCACGACTTCGCCGCTGGCCGCACGTTCGCACGCGTCCCGCACTTGTGCCTGGATCGCGGGGGAATAGCTCCAGCAGAAGCAGTCCCAGAACTTCTTTCCGAACAACTCGCTGGCCGGGATACCGGCCGCCTCCACCGGCGCGCGGTTCGCGTAGGTCAAGGTGCCGTCCGCCGTCAGTACCGCGACGAAGGCGAACAGGTTGTCCAGCACGCTGCGGGTGAACTGCTGGCTTTCACGCAGCGCGTCTTCGGCCTGCTTGCGTTCGGTGATGTCGGCGCTGCTGCCCACCATGCCCAGAAACTCGCCAGCGGCGGAGCAGCGCGGCTGGGCACGGGATTCGAGCCAGCGCCAATCGCCATCGAAGCGGCGCACACGGGTCTCGGCATGGAACGGGCGGCGGTCGCGCACACAGGCGCTGAACTCGGCCACATACGCCGCCACATCGTCGGCATGCATCAGCGGTTGCCAGTTCGGCCCGGCAACCTGGTCGGGCGTGACGCCGAAAAACGTGCAATACGTCCGGTTGACGAACTGCAACTGCCCTTGTCTGTCGTGAACCCAGACCATCTGTGGCAGGCCATCGGCCATGATTCGAAAGCGCTGCTCGCTCGCCCGCAAGGCCTCTTCTGACCGTGTGCGGTCGGTGATGTCATCGAACACCGCGACAAAGTAACCCGGCACCGGGCAATAGACCGAGATGGCCAGACGCAGGCCCAAGGGCTTGAAATCGATCTCGAACCGCTCCGGGTTGCCGGTCGAGGCCACCCGGCCATAGGTCTCGAACACTTCCGGGTTCGCCTCCCGGATGCCCGGATCGAGTTCGGTCGCTGTCTTGCCGACCACGTTTTGCAAGCCGGTCAGTCTGCCGAAGGTGTCGTTCACCGCAAGATAGACAAAATCATGCGGCTGGCCCTGCGCGTCATGCAGCATCTGGCAATAGGCAAACCCGTCGAGCATGTTCTCGAACAGCGAGCGGTACCTGCTTTCAATGTCCCGCAGGGCCTGCTCGGCCTTCTTGCGCTCGGTGATGTCGCGTGAGAGCCCCAGCAGGCCCACCACCTGGCCCTGCCCGTCGCAGTAGGGCATTTTCCGCGACAGCCAGGTCCGCTGCGTGCCGTCGGGCAGGGGCACCAGCTCTTCCAATTGCTCGGCGACCCCGCTGTCCATGACCCGCCGGTCATTGGCCATGACCTGGTGGGCGGCGTCCTTGTCGCCCAGGAAGCCGGCATCGGTCTGGGCCAGCACCTCGGCCAGCGGCTTGCCGATCAGTGCGAGCGTGGCCGGGTTGGCATAGGTCATGGCTCCGTTGAAGTCCTTGGCGAAAATGACGTCGCCTGTCGAGTCGCTGATCGCGCGCATCATCGCCGTGCTCTGTTGCAAAGCATCTTCCGTCCGCTTGCGCTCGGTGATGTCGGTGCACATGCCCTGCGCGCCGATGAACGCGCCAGCGGCATCGAACAACCCGTTGCACGAAGCCAAGGTCCACAACGCGCTGTCGTCCTTGCGGCGGTAGCGCTGGTCCCAGACCTGGGGCACACCTTGGCGGCAAAAATCCAGTGCCACCTCGCCCTTGGAACGATCCTGCTCCCACATCAAATCGGCGTGCAAACGGCCCAGCAGCTTGGCCGGCGCATAGCCCAGCAGGTCGGCCATGCGCTGGTTCACATACGTGGTGCGCCCCTGGGCATCCACCGTCCAGATACCTTCATGCGCGGTCTCGACCATGCGCCGATAGCGTTCTTCGCTGGCGCGCAGCATCTCCTCTGTGCGCTTGCGCGCGGTGACGTCGCGAAACACGCCGACGAAGCCACCTGGGGCACCGTTGGCGCCGCGCAGGGTCGTGACGCTGGTTTCTACTGCGATATGGCGGCCATCATGGGTGCGGTGGACGATCTCGCCGCGCCATTCGCCGCGCCGATCAAGCGCGGCCCACATCCCGGCATCTGTCTCTGTGCCCGGCCATTGCCGGGTGTAGACCGCGCCGAGATGGCGCCCGAGCGCGCCGCTGGCGTTTACGCCGTATTGCCGCTCGGCGGCGGCGTTCAGGTAGGTCACGCGCTGGTCGGCATCGACGGCAATGACGGCGTCGCCAACCTGCTCGAGGATCTCGCTGTGAAAGTGGTTCGACGCTGCGTCGAGGTCTTGCAGCTTGAAGAGCTGCGGGCCGACCGCAGTGTCGATCATGATCGAATCCACCTCGCCGTTGCGGATCGCGCGCAGGGTGTCCTCTGCGTCCTTCAACTGCTGCCGCAGCGCGGCGTTCTCCGCGCGCAATTGCCCGTCGGGCTGGGAGGCAGGAGTGGTGGTGATCGTGGAGTCCGCCATGCCGTGCGCAGTGGCAGCTTGCCCGGGGGTCACGCCGCCGACTTTCTCAGATCAAGCACGAGGAGGATGCGATCGGTCTGTGACATGTCGCCGATGAAACGGCGCAGTGGCAGCGGCAGCTTCTTGATCAGGGTCGGCGCCGCAATGGCCTGCTCGCCTTCGGCCAGCGCGGGGCGCTGCGCGAGGTCGACCACGTCCAGCACATAGCGCCCGTTCAGATGCTGCTCGCAATGCATGCGAAGGTTGATGATGGCCCGCCTGGATTGCGGCGTGGTGCCGGTGACGTAGAGCATCAAGACATGCTGGGCCGTGTATTGCGGCGCGGGGAAGGCTGCCTCGAAGGCGGCGAGCTCGTTGCTTGGAATATCGGAAATTTTCATGAAAGGCTCACAGGCTTGGCCGGCTGCAAATCGAGGCCGCCCAGCACACGTTCTTCATTGCACAGGCCGCCGATGATTTTCTTGCTGGCTTCGGGCAGCCACCGCGCCAGCGTGTGCACCACCAGGCTCTGGTCGGCTGCAGCGAGCGCCGGCATCTTGCGCAGATCGATGCCCTCGGTCTGGTCCTGGCCGGCGCGGTGCGTCGCGCAGATGCGCTTCAAATTCGCAAAGGCGGCCAGCGATATCGTGCCCTGCCCGGCGACGTGGAGGCGAAGTTCAATGATCTCAGGCGAATTCATCGTTTGCCCTTCTTGGTTGCTGCAGTGGCTTCCCCCCCGCGCGCAATGGCGCCATGGCCGCATTCATCGTTCGGGAACCGGTCTCCTGCCAACTGTCCTGCGCCATGGCGAATTTCGCTTCGGCGCGTTCTGCCTGGCCTTGCGCCTGCAGCGCGGCGATCCGCGCTTCGATGGCTTTGTGGGTGCCCGCCAGCCCCGCGCAATGTCAACATCAAGATCATGCGGTTGCGCCCGCGCATCGCAGCATATGGCATGACTTTGCCTGCCGCAGCAGGTCTTGTCCACAGTCTCGAGCCGTCGAGCCTGACCGCGGCGTCAGGTCCGGGCAACAGCCTGGCGTTGGGTCGCACTGGGCACGATGACGTGCCCATTTGCCCACCACGCTGCGCTCGATCCGAGGCCACCTGGGGTGCCTGCGCCGCCCGACGGGCCTCTCACATGGCGTGCGCTGCGTGCCGCACCTACATCCGATCACGCGTGTCCCAATCCGCCTGGCGTGCGTCTTTTTGTATCGGCGCACAATGTCAGGCATTCCAATTGCCGGACTGCACACGCCATGTCCGCCACGCTCTACCATCCTGCCCAGCCAAGGCCGCTGCATGTGCTGATTGCCGACGACAACCGCGCCACAGCAGACAGTATTGCAGAACTGCTGCGCCTGTCGCCCGACTCCGCCTGGGTGGTCGAGGTGGCTTACGACGGCGGTGACTGCCTGCGCCAGGCCTGCGCCCGCCGCCCTGATGCCGTGTTGTTGGATTTGCGGATGCCGGTGATGGGCGGGCTGGAAGTGGCGCGGCGCATCCGTGCGCAATATCCCGGCAGCGCGCCCTATCTGATTGCCGTGACTGGCTGCGCCGAGGAGGTGGAAGACCTGGCGGCGGTGGACCAGGTGTTTGATCGCGTTCTGGCCAAGCCTCTGGACACCGACGAACTGCAAGTCAGCCTGCAGCGGCTGGCCCGCAGCGGTCACCCCACAGAACCCAGCCTCCAGGTCCTCGTCGACGTGGCCGAAGTATTGACACGGGCGGCGCGCAAGCTCGCCCCGCTGGCGGCTGCCCGCAGCATTGACCTGAGCTATGACCATGTCGGAGACAGCGTGCTGGTGCAAGGCGATGCGGTGGGGCTGCACCGCGCATTCGATCCGCTGTGGCTGAGCCTGCTGGATGTCGTGCGCGGCGGGTCGATCCTGTTGCGCACACAGGCCGATCTGCAGCCGTCTGGCGGGGCCACGTTGACGGTGGACGCCGCAGCCAGCGGGCCTTTTGTCGACAGCGCCCGCATGGCCATCTGGTTGGACAGCCTGGGTCTGCGCCACGCGCCGGCGCCTGTCGGCACAGGGGTCACACCGGCGCTGTTGCGCCAGGGCCTCTGCGCGCGCACTGGCGTGCAGCTGAGCTGCTGGCTCGATGCTGATGAGGGCCTCTTGCTGCGCGCCACCCAGCACCACCCGCAGGCCACCCGCAGCGTGGCTGTGGGCCGGCCGATGGTGCGCCATGCCCATGCCTGGCTGGTGGCCCGCCAGGTGTTGCCGATGGCCGCCGAGACCTTGCGGCTGCGGCGGCTCGGCTGGGCCGTGACGCCGATGGACAGCTGCGCACAGGCGAAGGCTGCGCTCGTCGACGCCGACGCCCACACGCCGGCATCGGGGGCGCCGGGCCTGTTGGTGGTGTTCGGTGAACCTGGCCTGGCGCTGGCCGATGTGCTTTCGCTGGCGCGTGCCATGCCCGCTTCGACCCGCTGCCTGATGGCGGTCACCACCGGCCACGCATGGCTTGGCGCACCAGACACCCTGCCGGGCTACGAGCTGTGCATTGCGCCGTTCAGCCCGTTGGACCTGGCTGGCCTGTGCATGCAACACCATCGCGACCCCGCCGACGCAGCCGACACAGCCGGCACTGCGGCTGCAACCGGCTGGGCGCAGGACACCCTGCAAGCCGGTCTGACATGTCCGTTCGATACGGATTCAGGCGACCTGCCGCGCGTGCTGGTGGTCGACGACAGTGCCGTCAACCGGCTGGTCGGCTGCGGCTTGGTGGAATTGCTGGGCTATGCGGCCGACAGCGCCCATGACGGTCTGGACGCCATCGACAGTTGCCGCCGCCGCCCGCCGGCCTGCGTGCTGATGGACGTGGACATGCCGGTGCTGGGCGGCATTGACGCCACCGCCCGCTTGCGGGAACTGCAGCGTGCCGGCGAACTGCCCTTGTTCCCGGTGATCGCGGCCACCGCCAACAGCGACCGCGAGCCGGCCTGCCGCGCCGCAGGCATGGACGGCTTCCTGTTGAAGCCGCTGGACCTTCGGCTGCTGCATGCAATGCTGCGCCGCTTCACCGACGGCGTGGTCGCGCGCTGAAGGCGAAACGGGCGATCGCGCGCTGCGCTGCGCGCACCCCGCCCACCAGCAGCGACCGTGCACGGTGGGCTCGGCGAGCATCGTCGCCAGCGGCACCGCGCTGGCAAGCAGCGCCGCCACCACCAAAGCCGCGCCGGCGGCTTCGGGCACGAAGAGCCGGCGCAGCCGGCGCACCAGCGGCGACAGCACCAAGGTCAGCAGCACCGCAGAATGACATCCCGCCGGGGCAAGCGCCACGCCCGGACGCAATCTGATCACCTTGCACAGCGCGCACGACCCTGTCTGCCCCGACAGCAACCTTGATGCGTGCGCCGCCGCAGGTCAACAGCGGCCCCACCCCGACTGCAGGGGCTGAAATCGGCATGCGCGCCGAGAATTTTCCACTGTGAAAAACATTGCAGAGCTGGTGCCGCCACACCCGGGACGACCTGCACGGTGGCCGGAGACCCGGCTGGAATCGGCCGGCGCCGGGGGCAGGTCGGTTCAGGTCCATGGGTTCGCGGTCCAAGGCGGCAACCAAGCGCCCGGAATGCAGTGCGCCGGTTTCGGTGCTTGCAGCAAAATCTGGTGCATGCATGGGCGCATTGCGCCTGCCACCGAGCCTCCAGTGGACCCCATGACCATGAAACCCTTCCCCGCCGGTGTACGCATGACCCATGTCCTGATCGTCGAGGACGACCCCGATGCGGCACTCACCCTGCGCGCCATGATCAGCGCCGACCGCTTCACCGTGGCGGTCGCCCACACGCTGCGCGACGCCCGCCGCCAGATGGCGCTGCAGCAGCCCGACATCGTGCTGCTCGACCTGCAATTGCCCGACGGCAACGGCATGGACCTGTTCACCGACGCGGACTTCGCCGCCAGCTGCGAGGTGGTGCTGATCACGGGCCATGCCTCGCTCGACACGTCGATCAAGGCCTTGCGCCTGGGTGCGGCCGATTACCTCGTCAAGCCCATCAACCTGCGCCAGCTCGAAGGTGTGCTGTCGCGGTTCATGAAGCCCGCCGCGCTGCAGGCCGAGGTGGCCAGCATGGCCGCCACCGTGTCCGAGGACGGCCACTTCGGCCACCTGTGGGGTAAATCGCCGCCGATGCGCCGGCTCTACGCGCAGGTGTCACGGGTGGCGGTGACGGCGGTGACGGTGTTCATCACCGGCGAGAGCGGCGCCGGCAAAGAGGTGGTGGCGCAGACGGTGCACGATTTGAGCCGGCGCCGCAAGCAGCCGTTTCTGGCGGTGAACTGCGGTGCCATCTCGCACAACCTGATCGAAAGCGAGATCTTCGGCCACGAGAAGGGCAGCTTCACCGGCGCCGAGCGCATGCACCAGGGCTTTTTCGAGCGGGCCAACGGCGGCACCCTGTTCCTCGATGAAATCACCGAGATGCCGCTGGAGCTGCAGGTCAAGCTGCTGCGGGTGCTGGAGACCGGCCGCTTCATGCGGGTGGGCTCGACCAACACGCTGGAGACCGACGTGCGGGTGATCGCAGCCACCAACCGCAAGCCGATGCGGGCGGTGGCAGACGGCAGGCTGCGCGAAGACCTGCTGTACCGGCTCAACGTGTTCCCCATCGAACTGCCGCCGCTGCGCGAGCGCTTGTCCGACGTGCCGCTGCTGGCCGAGCATTTTCTCAAGCAGGTAGTGGCCCAGGAGGGCACGGCCAAGCGCTTCAGCGCCGAGGCCCTGGACCACCTGATGCACTACCGCTGGCCGGGCAATGTGCGCGAGCTGCGCAACGTGGTGCAGCGCGCCTACGTGATGGCCAGCGAGCCGGTGATCGACACCAGCTGGTTGCCACAGGTCGACAAAAGCTCAAGCGTGCCAGAGCCGGTGCCGGCCGATGAGGCAACTTTCGAAATCGCCGCGACCGCTGCGGCAACCGCGCCGGCGGCTGCGGCCTCGACCCTGTCGATGCGGGTGCCGGTGCCGGAGCCAGGGCCAAGGTCGGGGCAGAACGCACCGTCGGTCGTGCTGCCCATTGGCCTCTCGATGGCGCAGGCCGAGCGCGCGCTGATTCTCGCCACGTTGCTGCACTTCCACCACCACAAGGAACGCACTGCGGCCACGCTGGGCTTGAGCCTGAAGACGCTGTACAACCGGCTTCGGGAGTACGCCGCAGCCGACGGACCAGACGGCGAGTCGCCGCCACCGCCGTGATGCTGCCTTGAAGCTGGGTTGCCGGGCAGCCGCGCAGGCGGGCCCGGCGGCGTCCATGACCCCGATCTGGCATTGGTCGGGTTGAAGATTTCCAATCCTGCAGAGCCGCTCCGTCGCCAAGCCATCAAAGGCATGGCCTGCTGCCGGCGCGGCAGCTGGCGAGGAACCCGACAGGCGCCGGCAGCAGGTGCGGCACCGGGCTTTGATAGCCGGCCAGTTGCCCCATCGGCGCAGAGGATGCGGGCCAAGGGTTCAGCGTTTGCGAACTGGCATTTGCACCGGGCCTGCTGCATCCCGTGCTGATGGCATGTGCAACACCCTGTCGTCGCGGCCGGGCCTGGCCAGGGCGTGCCCGGCGGCACCGCAGGCGGCAACCCTGGCAGCTTCGCCGGGGTCACGCCGCAGCGTCTGACGTCACGGGTTGGTCTTGTCGGTGTTCAGCCGGTCCCAGGCGTCGCGGGTGGCCTGCCTGGCATCACCCCACTCCAGCCGCGATGCACCAGGCTGCTGGCGCCATTCGTCGGCCAGATCGGTTTCAACGTCGTCGAATTCGCGGCCACGATGACGTTCGAACGCGTTGACGCCGAGGCTGTAGGCCGGCGCATAGTCGTCGTAGCTGCGATCGGCTGTCACGTAGGGCCGCGTCGCATAATTTTCCCGCCAGTAGTTGGCTTCGCCCACTTGGTCCACCGAGTTGGCGATGGCGTCGCCACCCAGGCCCCCGACCACCGCCCCGACAAGCGCGCCGACGACAGCTCCTACGGGCCCGCCAGCCAAGCCCACGGTGGCGCCGGCTGCGGCACCACCCAATGCGCCCACGCCGGTGGCAACCGGGTGGCTCGGAACCGCGACCAGCCTGTCGCTGTCTGTCGTGGTGCGCTTCGTGTCTGTTGTGTTCATGCTGATGACTCCAGTTGAAGGTGATCGAACATTGCATTCCAGCCATGCGCCTGCCGCACGCGCTGCAGCACCAGCATAAAAACCTTGCTTTGCGTGCACCATTTCCAAGCCGCCTGGACGCGCGTGCGAAGTCGCCGCGCCGCCGCGTCAGCCATCGCCTACAGGCGGCTGCGCGGTGAACCGCCATGTGCTTCGGGTCCCGGCTGGCGCTGACGCCGATGCCTCAACTGGCAACAGCTGGCACGTGCCGCCCGAATTCCGGCACGCCGATTGCCTCCCAGCTGCGCACCACCCCACCCCAGGCGCGTGCATGCGCGACGCACCGCAACGGCCTGCATGGCAGGCCCCACAAGATCGAGCCCTGCCGATGAAATCTCCCACCGATCACTTGTTGCACCGTGTTGACGACCGCGCGCTGGCCGCAGAGGCCGCCAACGGCCTCTGCGCCCGCCCGGCCCGGGTGTCACCCAAGTTCTTCTACGACACGCTGGGTTCGCGGCTCTTCGAGGCCATCACCGAACTGGACGAATACAGCGCCACGCACGACGAGACGGCAATCCTCACCGCACACGGCCCGGCCATTGCCCGCGCCGCGTTGAAGGCCACCGGCGTGGGGCCGGTGCTGGTTGACTTGGGCGCGGGCAACTGCGCCAAGGCGGCGCGGCTGTTCGGTGCACTGACACCGCGGCGGTACGTGGCAGTGGACATTGCGGTGGACTTCATGCGGGCCGCCCTGCAGCTGCTGCAACGCGAATATCCAGGGCTCGACCTGGTGGGCGTGGGGCTGGATTTCTCCAGCCGTCTGCAACTGCCGCCGGGCCTGGTGGACGGACCGGCGCTGGTCTTCTATCCCGGCTCCAGCATCGGCAATTTCGCGCCTGATGCCGCGCTGCGCCTGCTGCGCCAGGCACGCGACTTGGCCGCTGGCGGTGCGATGCTGATCGGCGTCGACCGGCTGAAGCCGCGCGCGCAGCTGGAGGCCGCCTACGACGAAGCGCTTGGTGTCACGGCGGCGTTCAACCTGAACCTGCTGCGCCATTTGAATCGGCTGCTGGGCAGCGATTTCGACCCACGCGGCTGGTGTCACCAGGCGCTGTTCGATGCCGGTGAATCGCGCGTCGACATGTATCTGTCGGCGCGCGAGGCCACCACCGTGTGCTGGCCCGGCGGTGAACGGCAGTTCGCCGCAGGTGAGCGCCTGCACACCGAAAGTTCGTACAAATGGACACCCGAGGCCTTCGCCGCGCTGCTGCAGACCGCCGGCTTCAGCCGGCAGCAGCACTGGACCGATGTGCACGACCGCTTCGCGGTGTTCCTGGCTGAAGGCTGAGCCCAAGTTGCCACGCACCGCAGGGCCACCAGTCGGGCAGATGCAGCGCCGTGAATGCAGCGTCCGAATCAACGACAGATGCTTGCGGACTGGGCACGCATTGGGCCCTGCGCACGACAAACGCTTGTCGTCGGTTCGCCTTGGTTGGCCCTCGGCCTGTTGCCGGTCGGGCACGCCGTTTGCCGACCCGGCTGGTCCCCATCCGTTCAACCTCCAAGGAGCACCCACCATGGCAACCGATTCCCGCTTGATGACAGGCCTGTTTCCCGACCGCGACAGCGCCGAGCGCGCCTACCAAGGCGCTGTGGACCGCGGCTATGGCGCTGGCGACATGAACCTGGTCATGTCGGACGAAACCCGCGCACGGTCGTTCAGCGGCATGCAGGGCACAGAGACCGACCTGGGCAACAAGGCGGCCGAAGGCGCAGGCATCGGTGCGGGCATCGGCGGCACGGTGGGCGCCATCGCTGCGGCAGTGGCTGCAGTGGGCACAAGCATCGCGGTGCCAGGGCTGGGGCTGGTGATCGCAGGCCCGATTGCCGCAGCGCTGGCCGGCGCCGGTGCTGGCGGCGCTGCAGGCACGTTGATCGGCGCGCTGATCGGCTGGGGCATTCCCGAAGAGCGGGTCCAGCAGTATGAAGCGGGCATCAAGAAAGGCGGCATCCTGATGGGCGTGCACCCGCGCAACGATGACGACGCCGACTACCTGGCCAAGCACTGGCAGGACAACCGCGGCGCCGACATTCACCGCTGACAGCCGCGTCGCCTTGCGCTGGCACCCCCGCGCGCTGTGGCTGTTGCGCCGCACCGGGCGCCGCAGAATCCGCCGAACAAGCTGCCGAGCAAGTCGCCATGGTTGCGGCCTGCTGGCCCACTCGGGCGGGTGCCGCAATGCGGTGATGGCCGCAGTGCTGGATGGCCTTGGCGCACTGGATGCGCATGCACACCGCCTGAGAGTGAATGCGCGACCGCGCGTGATGGACACGCCCCGTCCGACCTACTTCCTGACGGGCGGGTTGAAGCCCAAGGTCTTCATTGCGGCGGTCAAGGTCTGTTTCGATGTCCAGTACCCGCTCCAGGGGTCTGTGGTCTGGAACGAGAGGTGATCTCTCGCGGTGGCGATCGTCCATTGGGCGCCGCTCTTGAGCTTGGGCAGGTCGTTCCAGCCCACCGGCATCGACACACCCAGCCCAGGCCGGGCCCGTGCTGAAAACGCCGCAGCGGTGGTTGCGCCGTGGCCGTTGCGCAGGGAGTCCACGAAGAGCTTGCCGATGCGGTTGCCCGCGCCGCTCTTGGCGACGAACCGGCTGGGAATGACCCGGGCCAGGTGCTCCACCACCGCCTTCGAAAACTGGTTGACAGTGTCGTAGCCGAGCCTGGGTGCGAGCGGTGTCACCACGTGCAGGCCCTTGCCGCCGCTGGTCTTGAGCCAACTCTCCAGCCCCAGCTGCTGCAGAAAACCGCGCACCAGGGCGGCGGCCTCCTGGACGTGTTCCCAGCTGGTGCCTTCCCCCGGGTCCAGGTCGTAGACCATGCGGTCGGGCTTGTCGATGGCCTTGTCGGTTGAATTCCAGGTGTGGAACTCGATGACGTTCATCTGCGCGGCGCCGACCAGCGCCTCGGCTGTGGCCACCTCCAGCAGCGCCTCGTGGCCAGGCCACAGTGTGGCGTCCAGGGTCTTCAGGCCCGGGATGGCCGTGCGCTCGGCATGCTTCTGGAAGAACAACGGGCCGGCCACCCCGGTCGGGCCACGCACCAGCGCGCAGGGCCGCCCCTTGAGGTGCGGCAGGATGAAGCTGGCCACCGACGCGTAATAGCGCACCAGGTCGAGCTTGGTCAGCCCTGTCGTGGCGTCGATCACGCGGTCGGCGTGGCTGATGTTGATGGCACCCACGGTGGTGGCTGCCACCGCAGCCTTGCCCGCTGGCATGCCAGCAGGCAACAGCGGCGTGCCGGCGCCGAAGTTGGTCGCGGTCTCCCGGCGCACGGCCTTGGCTGTCTTGTCGCTGCGCAATGCCAGATACACCGCATGCCGGATCTGCCCGTCCGGGCTCATCTCCGCATACTCCACTTCGACCACCAATTTCGGCGCTACCCAGCGCACGTTTTTGGCCGCCCGCTTCGACCACCGCCCGGGCTTGGCCGCGCCGGCGGCGAACGGTGCCGCAGTGGTGTGGAGCTTGGCAAGCCTGGACTTGAGTGCAGTGGCCTCGACCATGGTCCACCCCGTGCCGACGCTGCCCACCGACACCAGCAAGCCCTTGTCGTCGTTCACGCCCAGCAGCAGGCTGCCAATCTGCGGGGCGCCGTCACGGCGGTCGGTGTAGCCGGCAACCACGAACTCCTGGCGCAGCTTGCACTTCAGCTTGAGCCAGGTCTCGGTGCGGTGTGATGCATAAGGCGCGTCGGCCCGCTTGGCCATCATTCCTTCCAGCTGCAGTTTGCAGGCCGAGCTGAGCACCGACGCCGGGTCACCGGCAAAGTCGGCGCTGAAGCGCACGTGCGCCGCTCCCTTGGCATCGACCAGGGCCTTGAGCACGCGGCGCCGGTCGACAAGCGCGGCGTTCCGCAGGTCGTCGCCCTCGAAAAACGGCAGGTCGAACAGAAAGTAGTCGATGTCGTCAGCACCGGTGTGCCGGTCGATCGCCTTCTGCAGCCGGTTGAAGCTGGGCCGGCCGAGTTCGTCCAGCACGACGATCTCGCCGTCGAGCCAGGCCGACTGCAGGCCCAACCGCGCGATGTCGGCCACGAGATTGGGCATCTTCGCCGACCAATCGTGGCCGCCGCGCGTGATCAGCGCCACCTTGCCGCAGTCGATGCGCGCCATGATGCGGTAGCCGTCGAACTTGATCTCGTACAACCATGCACCCGCAGCGGGCACCGCAGTGGCCAGCGTGGCAAGCTGCGGCTTCAATCTGGCTGGGAGTGGGGCCTTCACCGCGCCGGGCACCGTACCGCCGCCTGCTTTGCCCGCCGCCTGGCCCTCGACCTGGCCACGGCCCGTGCCCTTGCCCTTGCCGGTCCTGCCTTGCGGCGCGGGCGCTGCGGCGGCAGGCGGCGCCCGCAACGGCTTGGTGATGACGCTGTCGGGCAGGGCCGTGAGCACATCGAACTCTGCCCGGGGACGGGCGTAGGCATCGCCGCGCTTCTTGAACAATATCCACAGCTCCTGTTTGTCGCCAGGCTTGGCAATCTTGACCAGCTCCCACAGCCCCATCAGCTTCTGGCCGTGCAAGGTGAACAGCAGCTTGCCGTTGGCCAAGCCCGCTGCGGGGTCGCCCACCGGCGCCCAGCTGCCGTTGTCCCAAACGATGACCGTTCCGGCGCCGTACTGCTTGGGCGCAATGGTTCCTTCAAAGCCGCCGTAACTCAGCGGATGGTCTTCCACATGCACGGCGATGCGCTTGTCGGCGGGGTCGACGCTGGGGCCTTTGGGCACGGCCCAGGACAGCAGCACACCCCCCAGCTCCAGCCGAAAGTCGTAATGCAGATGACGCGCGGCATGCTTTTGCACCACGAATGACAGCGTCTCGCCGGTTGCGCCCAATGTTCCCCGGGGCTCTGCAGTGACGGCGAAGACACGCTTTGCCCAGTACCTGGCCAGCGGCGTCGACAAGGTCTCAGAGGCTTTCCTGGCCATGGTTGCAGTGCCTGTCAGACGATGCTGCGCCATGCACAGGCTTCAGGCCAGCCGGTCATGGAACCGCGTTGCGCCCAAGGCGGCGGTAGGCGTTGAAGTGCCGCAGCGCCCCTCGGCCGTCACCCAATTTTTCGCGCAGCACGCCCAGGTTGTAGTGGGCATCGGCGAAGTTGCCATCGATGGCCAGCACACGCGCATACGCGGCGATGGCGTCGTCGAACCGCGCAAGGTCTTCCAGCGCGACCGCGTGGTTGAAGTGGACCAGCGGATCATGGCCGACGGTATGGACCGCAAGGTCATAGAGGGCCACCGCTTCGCTGTATCGGCCTGACTCGCACAGCATGGCACCGAGGTTCAGATACGGCGCACAGAGGCCGGGGTCAGCGGTGATGGCCTGCCGGTAGGCGGCTTGTGCCGCCGCCGGGTCGGTTTGTTCGAGCTGTTCACCGCGCCGAAACCAGTCGATGGCCTCCGGCGCCGTCCCTGCTGCCGTGCTGGGAAACACCGCCACGCTGCCGGCGACCGACGACACGTCGAAGTCCATCAGCAACTGGCCCGATTCGGCCTGCCACTGCCCGAGCCGGTCAGTCACCACCACATCGGCACCAACGGCGGTGATGCGCAGGCCTGTCAGAGGCAGCTCTTGCGGCAACTCGGCTTTCAGTTTGGCGAGAGACCGCAAAATCTTGCGGGGCGCAATGCTGGCTTGTTGCAGTGCAAACGCCGTGCGCAACAGCATCAAGTCTTGAAACGAGAACCGATACGCATTGCCCCGCCCGCGGGCCGGGGCGACAAATCCAGCCGCGATGAGACCTGTCACGGTGGTGCGAGACAGCCCGAGCATCTGCTGCACACGCTTGAGCGTGAAGGCGGTGTCGGACGACGGCCCGGTCACTTTTTCGCGCGTGCGCGCGCCACCGGCGTGGCCACTTCGGGCGCCGCCGCGGACGCTCGCTTCACACCCTTGCGGACCTTCGGCTCCGGCATGGCAGTGACGTTCGACGTCTTTTTCACGGCGGCAGTGGGCGTGGTGGTTGAAGTCGCGTCGGTTGCAGACACCGCAGCAGGCTTCTTCTTGCCCAGACTGGCCTGCAAGGCCGCCATCAGGTCGATGACCTGCCCGCCAACCGGTGCGTCGTCGGTGTGGGTGGAGGCGACCACTTCCTGGCCTGCGATCTTGGCGTCGATGGCGGCCAGCACCCGAATCTTTTCTTCGTCCTGGAACTGCGTGGGGTCGTAGGCCGGTTCCGAGATCTGGTCGATGAGTTGCAGTGCGAGCTGGAGTTCTGCCTCGGAGACGTCGACCGGCTCGATGGCCAGCTCCTTGAACGAGCGCACCTCCCCGGCGTAGAGCAGTTGCTGCAGCACCAGCCCTTCGTCGGTAGGCCGAACCTGCACGACATACTGCCTGGCCTTCCAGGCCCACTTCGCCAGCGCCGACTTTCCGCTGCTGCGCATCGCCTCCAACAGCAGGGCATACGGCTTGCCGCCACGTTTGTCTGGCGCGAGCAGATAGGCCTTGTCGTAATAGCGTGGGTCGACCGACTTCTCGGGCACGAAGGCCACGATGTCGATGACATGGCTGCTGCCTTCTTCGAGCGTCTTCAGCTCGTCGGCAGAAAACAGAACAAATTTGTCCTTCTCGACCTCATAGCCTTTCACCATGTCGGACCTGGCAACCACCGACTGGTCTTTCTCCGAGACGTACTGTTGTTTGACGCGGGAACCGTCTTTGGCCAACAGGTTGAACCGCACGCTTGCCGCGCTCTCGGTCGCCGAATACAGCCGCACGGGAATGGACACCAGGCCGAAGCTCAGGTTCAGTGCGGCAATGGAACGTGCAGCCATCGGTGGTCTCCCCGGCCAATTGCGGCCTGGTGGAAATGGTACGAGGCGTCAGGTCGGCTGTCACCGGGTTCGCTGTAGGACGGCGCCGCCTTCTGCTGGGCGCCGCACCTGCAGAGGGCTGCGGGGCATCGCGACACGCATGCATCACTGGCGAAGGGCGCAACG
>JBBRJU010000004.1:0-20882 GCA_038218895.1 Burkholderiales bacterium | reverse complement strand
AGCGTGGTGGCCAGCGCGCCGCCGGTGACATAAGCGGTGATCGGCACCGTGGCCATCCAGCCCACCGGCGCCAGCGCCAGGCCGACCAGGCCGTTGATGGCGATGAACACCACGTTGTTCACCATCAGCAGGCCCTGGCACAGGGTGAGCAGCGCGAGGCGGAAGTTCATGCAGGGCTTTCCAGGGTGGCGATGACCGCCAGCGCCGCCAGCGGCGCGGTGTCGGCACGCAGCACACGCGCGCCCAAGGTGGTGGGCAGGTGGCCGGCAGCCTCGGCGGCGGCCAGTTCGGCGGGCGACAGGCCGCCCTCGGGGCCGCTGAGGAGGCTGACCGGGCCGGGGCCTGCGGCATGCAGCCGGGTGCGCAGCGGCTGCGTGTTCGCGCCCAGGCTCAGCACCAGGCGCAGGCCCGGCGCCGGCATGGTCGCCAGGCTGGTCGCCGGCAAGGTGGCCAGCCAGTCACGCAGCAGCTGTGGCGGGTGCACCCGGGGCACGCGGTTGCGGCCGCTCTGCTCGCACGCGGCCACGGCGATGGCCTGCCAATGTGCGCTGCGGCGCGCGGCGCGCTCACCGGCTAGGCGCAGCACCGAGCGCTCACAGACCAAAGGCACGATGGCGGCCACACCCAGCTCGGTGGCTTTTTCCACCAGCGCGTCCATGCGCTCATTGGCGGGCATACCCAGCGCCAGCGTGACGGGGCTGTGCAGTTCACGTTCCAGCGCCTGGTGCACCAGCAGCCGGGCGCTGACATCCTTGCGGCCCATGGCCAGCACCTCGGCCTGCCATTGTCCACCGTGGCCGTCGAACAAGGTGATGGCCGCACCCGGCTGCAGCCGCAGCACCTGCACATGGCGGCTGGCACCGGGCGGCAGGATGAAGGCGGCGCCCGCAGCCAGCGGGGTGTCGACATGGATGCGAGGCGGCATGGGCTGTGCAGTGTGCCTCAGCCGCCCAAGTGCAAATGCTCACCCCGGCGCCAACAGAACCTGCGCCAATGCCACGGCGGCGCTGTCGCCATCGGCCGCGCGCACCTGCTCGACGAAGCGCCGGGCCAGCGCGCGGGTCTCGGCCGGGCTCTGGCAACGCTGCACGTCGCGGACCATCTTGTAGCTCTTGAGCAGGCCCAGCCGGGGCCGGGCCTCGGCCATGATGCGGGCCGCCAGGCTCTGCGGGCTCTTGGTCTCCAGCGCCTGGGCCAGGCTCATGCGCGGCACGCCGGGCAGCGGCACGGCGGCGTCTGCCGGCCCGGCCTGTGCCACCAGGCCAGCGTCGACCAGGGCCCGCAAGTCGGCGGCGCTGGCACCTTGCACCAGGCCCAGCCAGGCCGCAGCGCTGCGGCTGGTGTCGATGATCAACAGCAGGTTGCGCGCCGGCCGCAGCAGCGGCAGGGCACGGCGCTGGATCTCGGTGCGCCCGCCGTCGGTCTTGCCGTAGCGCAGGGCGAGCTCAGGCATCTGGCCCGGGCTCACCGCCATACCTTCATCGCCATACATTCATCGCCACGTCTTCAGCGCCTCTCCCGCATCGCCCCGCCCGCATCGCCCCGCCCGCATCGCCCCGCCCTCAACGCCCCACTTCACGCAACGCGCGCCGCAGGATCTTGCCCACGGCGGTCTTGGGCAGATCGGTGCGGAACTCCACCACCTTGGGCCGCTTGTAACCGGTGAGGTTGGCCTCGCAGAAGCTGCGCACTGCGGCCTCGGTCAGGGCCGGGTCCTGCTTGACGATGACCAGCTTCACCGCCTCGCCGGCTGTTTCGTCGGCGATGCCCACGGCAGCGCATTCCAGCACGCCGGGCAACTGGCTGAGCACGTCCTCGATCTCATTGGGGTACACGTGGAAGCCCGAGACCAGGATCATGTCAGTCTTGCGGTCGATGATGCGGAAGTGGCCGCGCTCGTCCATGGTGCCGATGTCACCGGTGCGGAAGAAGCCGTCGGCCGTCATCACCTTGGCGGTCTCGTCAGGCCGCTGCCAGTAGCCGGCCATCACTTGCGGCCCGCGGATGGCGATCTCGCCAGGCTGGCCGGGCGCCACCTCGTGGCCGTCGTCGTCGAGCAGCAGCAACTCGGTGCTGGGCAGCGGCAGGCCGATGGTGCCGGAATAGGCCGTGCTGTCCACCGGGTTGCAGGTGGCCGACGGGCTGGTCTCGCACAGGCCGTAGCCCTCGCAGATCGGGCAGCCGGTTTTCTCGAGCCACAGCCGCGCCGTGCCCTGGGTGACGGCCATGCCGCCGCCCACGCTGATCTTCAGCTGGCTCCAGTCGACCTTGTCGACATCCGGGTGCTTGGCCAGCGCAGCAAACAGCGCATTGGCTGCCGGAAAGCTGTGGAAGGGCTGGGCAGCCAGGTCCTTCAGCAGGGCCGGGATGTCGCGCGGGTTGGCGATCAGGATGTTGCAGCCGCCGATGCGCAGGCCCAGCATCATGTTCGTGTTGAAGCCGAAGATGTCGGAGAGTGGCAGCGCGCAGACGGTCACGACCTGCTGGCCGGGCGGGATCTTCTTGAGCGCCGGCGGGTACCAGGCCTCGGCCTGCAGGATGTTGGCCAACAGGTTGCGGTGCAGCAGCACCGCGCCCTTGCGCACCCCGGTGGTGCCGCCGGTGTACTGCAGCACGGCGATGTCGTCCGGGCCCGGCGCAGCGGGTGCCAGCGTGAGGCGCTGGCCGCGGCTGACCGCGTCCATGAACCGGGTGCAGGCCACGCTGTCGGGCAGGCTGAACGGTGGCACCAGCTTGTTCACCCGGCGCACCACATGGTTGACCAGCGCACCCTTCATCAGGCCCAGCATGTCGCCCATGGCGGCCAGCAGCACCGTCTTGGTGGGCACATGGTCGACCACCTGCGCCAGCGTGGCGGCACAGTTCTCGAGGATGACGATGGCCCTGGCGCCGGAATCCTTCAGCTGGTGCGCCAGCTCGCCCGGGCTGCAGAGCGGGTTGACATTGACCACCACCAGGCCCGCGCGCAGCACTGCCGCCACCGCCACCGGGTACTGCGGCACGTTGGGCATCATCAGCGCCACGCGGTCGCCACGCTGCAGGCCGGTGGACTGCAGCCACGCCGCCAGCGCGCGCGCAGCGTCGTCGATTGCCCGGAAGCTGAACGAAGCACCCATGAACTTGTAGGCTGTCTGGTCCCGGTGGCGGCGAAAGCTGTGGTCCATCAGAGCCACCAGGGACGGATAGACATCGGTCTTCACTTCGGCCGGCACACCAGCGGGGTACTGCTTCAGCCAGATCTTCTGCATCAAGCGGCTCCAGGGATGCAGCGGGATTCTCACCGAGCCATCCGCAGCGGCTCATCAGGGCATTCGATAGCCGAAGCGGCCCACTTTCAGCAGATGGACGCACGTCTTGCATGCTAGGTTCAGACGCGGCCTGCGCCTGACCCAGGGGATACCCCGCCGCCGCCGGCACGGGGCAAGTTTCTACAATCTGCCGATCTCTGCGATGCCATGAATTCTGCCCAGCCTGCACCGCCCACTCCCCCGGCCGCCGCTGCCAGCCGCTGCCAGCCGCTGGCGCTGCCGGCGGGCCCGGGCCGGGCGCGCCGGCATGCCCCGCAGGCAAATTCCAGCCGGCGCAGACTGAAGGTATGCCGGTGACCCGCAGCGGCGCGCAGATCTTCATCAGCTACCGGCGCGACGACACCGCCGGCTATGCGCGCGCCCTGAACGACGCGCTGGCGCAGCAGTTCGGCGCCGAGCGGGTGTTCATCGACGTCGACGACATCGATGCGGGCCAGGCATTCGACGCACGCCTCGCCGAGGCCATGGACCAGGCGCAGGTGCTGCTGGTGCTGATCGGCCCGCGCTGGCTGGCGCCGCACGCCGGTGGGGTGCCGCGCCTGCACCGGCCTGACGATGTGGTGCGGCAAGAAATCACCACCGGTCTCGCCGGCGGGCTGCAGGTGATCCCGCTGCTGTTCGACGGCGCGCCGATGCCCGCCGAGGCCCAGCTGCCCGCGCCGCTGCAGCCGCTGGCCCGCCGCCAGGCCCTGGTGATGGACCCACGCCGGTTTGCGGCCGACACCCAGCACCTGGTGGCGGTGCTTCGGACGGCGCTGGCTGAACCAGCGCACGCCGCCACGCCGCAAGTGCCGCAAGCGCAACAAGCGCCGGCAGCGCTGGCCGTGCCGGCCGCTGCGGCTCGTCGCATACCCACGCGGCTGTTGGCTGCCTTGGCCGGCGTGGCGGTGGCGGCCCTGGCCGGCGCCGGCTGGTGGGCCATGCGGCCCGGCCTGCCCACGGCCGGCGGCCCGGCCAGCGCCGTGGCCCCGTCGGCTGCGCCGCGCCCGGCCATCAACGGCCGCTGGCAGGCCGAGGTCGACTACGACTGGCCCGGCGCCCGCTTCACCGAAACGCTGCAGCTGCAGGGCGAGGGCGCGGCGCTGCAGGGCACAGCCTCGTTCCTGCGGGTGCCGCGCGGGATTGAAGACGGTCAGGTGCAGGGCAACAGCGTGCGTTTCGACACCCGCAGCAGCGAGATGCCGGGCAATGGCCCGGAGCGCGTGGTGACGCACCGCTACAGCGGCACCCTGGTGGGTGACACCCTGCAGCTGACGATGCAGACCAGTGGCGCAGCACAGCCGCACAGGCCGGTGGCCGTCCTGGCGCGCCGCAGCGTACCTTGAATGTCGGGCCCCGCCGCGCCGCAGCGCGCTGAGCATCAGGCCAGCCCCAGGCCCTCATCCAGCCCCAGGTGCAGGTTCATCGCCTGCACGGCGGCGCCACTGGCGCCCTTGCCCAGGTTGTCCAGCCGGCTGAGCAGCAGCAGCTGGTCGTCGTTGGCGAAGACAAAAAGATCGGCGTTGTTGCTGTCGTTGCAAGCCTGCACATCGAAGAAGCCAGCGGCCAGCGTGGCCGGGTCGGCCAGCGGCATCACCCGCACAAAACGCTCGCCGGCATAGTGCGCGGCCAGCGCCTGCTGCACCAATGCGCCGGTGGTGTCCGGGCGCAGCTGGCCACGCTGCAAGCCCACGCTGACGGCCAGGCCCTTGTAGAAGTTGGCCACCACCGGCAGGAACACCGGCGGCCGCGCCAGCCCGGTGTGGGCCGCCATCTCGGGCAGGTGCTTGTGCGCCAGCGTCAGGCCGTAGGGGCGGGGCGACTGCAGCTTGGTATCACCGCCCGACTCGTACTGGGCGATCATCGCTTTGCCACCGCCGGAATAACCGGTGATGGAGGTGGCGCTGACTGCCGCGTCAGCGGGCAGCAGGCCGGCCTGCACCAGCGGGCGCAGCAGCAGCACGAAGGCCGTGGCATGGCAGCCCGGGTTGGCAATGCGCTTGCTGGCGCGCACGGCGTCACGCTGGCCGGCAGCCAGCTCCGGCAAGCCGTAGGCCCAGCCCGGTGCGGTGCGGTGCGCAGTGCTGGCGTCGATGACGCAGGTCTTGGGGTTGGTCACCAGGGCCACGGCCTCCCGGGCGGCGGCATCGGGCAGGCAGAGAAAGGCCACATCGGCGGCGTTCAGCAGCCGGGCGCGTTCAGCCGGGTCCTTGCGCTTGTCAGCGTCGATGCGCAGCACTTCCACGTCAGTGCGGCGCGCCAGCATCTCGTGGATGCGCAGGCCGGTGGTGCCTTCCTGTCCGTCAACGAAGATGTGGTGGGTCATGGTGTGCGTCGGTTGGTCACAGTGCGGGTGGTGACCAAGGATAATGCCAAGGCCCTGCGCGGTGCCTGCGTTTTCTTGTTGCTGATCGACGCCGACCCCTTCGACCGCGCCAGCCGCAGCTCGGTTATGGCAGCCGGCGCGGGCTGATCACCGACAATCCTGGCCCATGGTCACCAAGAAACCCAAGGGCCTCGGCCTCGGCCTCGAAGCACTGCTCGGCCCCAAGGTGGCCGATGTGGCACCGGCCGACGCCTCGCGCCCCAGCACGCTCAAGCTCACGCAGTTGCAGGCCGGCAAATACCAGCCACGCACCCGCATGGACGAGGGCTCGCTCTACGAGCTGGCTGAAAGCATCAAGAGCCAGGGCATCATGCAGCCGATTCTGGTGCGGCCGGTGGGCGCCAGAGGCTACGAGATCATCGCGGGCGAGCGGCGTTTCCGCGCCGCCAGGCTGGCGGGGCTCGACGAGGTGCCGGTGCTCGTCAAGGACGTGCCCGACGAAGCCGCTGCAGTGATGGCGCTGATCGAGAACATCCAGCGCGAAGACCTGAATCCGCTGGAAGAAGCACAGGGCCTGCAGCGCCTGGTGGCCGAGTTCAAGCTGACCCACGAGCAGGCGGCCCAGGCGGTGGGCCGCTCGCGCAGCGCAGCCAGCAACCTGCTGCGGCTGCTCAATCTGACCGCGCCGGTGCAACAGATGCTGATGGCGGGCGACCTGGACATGGGCCATGCCCGCGCGCTGCTGGGCCTGGACGCCGGCGCCCAGGTCGCCAGCGCCACCGAGATCGTCAGCAAGAAGCTCAGCGTGCGCGAGGCCGAGAAGCTGGTCGCCCGCGCCCAGGGCAGCGGCCCACAGACGCCGCTGTTGCGGGTGAGAAAAGAAAAATCACGCGACATCGTGCGGCTGGAAGAACAGCTGGCCGATGCGCTGACCGCGCAGGTAGAAATCCGCATCCACCGCAGCACCCGGCGCGGCGACCAGGGCGAGGTGGCGATCAGCTTCGGCTCGCTGGACGAGCTGAACGGCATGCTCGACAAGCTCGGCGCCGGCGAGCGCTGACGGGCCTTTGCCCTAACGCACCGGCTGCAAGGGCCCGGCGATGTCCGCGCGCTGCTGCGGCTCTGGGAGGGTCCGCTGGTGCAGCATGACCTGCGGGAACGGGATCTCGATGCCGGCGACATCGAAGGCCCGCTTGAGGCGGCGCAGGTACTCGCGCCGGACCGTCCACTGCTGCAGCGGCGCCACCTTGAAGCGTGCACGGATGATCACCGCCGAATCGGCCCAGCGTTCCACGCCCGCCATCTCCAGGTCTTGCACGATGCGGGGAACAAAGTCGGCATCGGTGCGCAGGTCGGCTGCCACCGCGTGCATCACCGCCATGGCCTGGTCGAGATCGACGCCGTAACCGACGCCGATGTCGACCACTGCCTGTGAATGGCCGCGGCCCATGTTGATGACGCTGGAGATGCCGCCGTTGGGCACGAAGTGCACATTGCCGTCGTAGTCGCGCAGCCGCACATAGCGCAACGTCACCTCCTCGACCAGCCCGGCATGGTTGCCCAGGTTCACCACGTCGCCCTGGCGGATCTGGTCTTCCAGCAACAGGAACAGGCCGGTGAAATAGTCCTTGACCAGGCTCTGCGCGCCAAAACCCACCGCCAGCCCGGCCACACCCGCAGCGCCCAGGATGGGCGCAACGCTGATGCCGAGTTCGCTCAGCACCAGCATGCCCGCCACCAGGGAGATCACCACGGCGGCGAGGTAGCGGCACACCCGGCCCAGCGTTTCGGCACGGCGCACGGCTTCCAGGTCGCCCAGCCGGTCGGCGATGCGCAGGCGCAGGCTGCGGATGGTGCGCTGGGCTGCGCCGATGGCAATCCAGGCCAGGATCACGATGCCGACGATGCGCGCGACCGAACTGGCCAATCCACCCAGGCCTTGCAGGTTGGTTGCGGCGCCAGCCAGGAAGTCGGTGCCGCTGCTCAAGCACAGCCCCCTGCGGACGCCGTCTGGGCGCAAGATCGGCGGTTCGGAACCAGCCCGCGCCAGGCGCAGGCAATCAGGAAATCAATGCACATCATGTCTGACATAGGGAACGTTTATATTTGTACAAATCTAAATTGATCGTTGCATGGACTCACGCTGCAACGGACAAGTTCCGTCACTTCCTGCCATGACATGACATTGAAGACCCTTCGCCTGCAATTCCGGTTTCTGGTGCCCCTGGCCTGCGCGCTGATCGCGGCGGCCTACCTGGCAGTGCCACTGATGGACCAGGTCACGTTGCGGTGGTTCAGCCGTGACCTGAACAGCCGGGGTGTGCTGGTCACCAATGCGCTGTCGGATTCGGTGGCGCTGGCCCTGGCGGCCGACCGGCCGGCGCGCCTGCAGGCCCTGTTCGCACGCGCCGTGCAGGACGAGCGGCTGGTGGCCATCGGCCTGTGCAGTGCCGACGGCCAGCTGGTGCAGCGCACCGACGCCTTCCCGCCCTCGCTGTCCTGCGCGGCGGCCAGCACCCTGGCCGCACAGGCCGAACCGCGGCTGGCGCTGGCCAGCGGTGCGGTGCATGTCGGCGTGCACGAAGTGATCGCGCAGCGCCCACCGCCGCCACTGGCGCCGGTCAACCCGGCGCCCGGGGTGATCCCGGACGATGCGGTGCCCGGCCTGGGCTTGCCGGTGGTCACCAGCGACAACAGCGGCGGCCCGGAGCGGGTGGCCAGCCTGGTGCTGCTGCAGGACATGAGCTTCATCGAGCGCCGCAGCCAGGACACCCGGCGTTACCTGATCGGCCTGATCGCCGGCCTCGGCCTGGTGATCGCCTTGATCACCATGGTGGTGGCCCAGTTGAGCTGGCGCGGCTGGGTCAGTGGTGTGCGGGCCATCCTGCGCGGCGAGGGCCTGCTGAGCCCGATGATGCCCACGCCTGAACTGGAGCCCTTCGCGGCCGACCTGCGGGCCCGCCTGCGCGACATGGAAGACGAGTTCCGGCGCTCGCAGGGGCCGCAGGCCGACTGGACCGCCGAGCGCCTGCGCAGCCTGCTGAGCACCCAGCTCAATGGCGACCAGGTCATCGTGGTCTCCAACCGTGAGCCCTACATCCACGAGCGCAGCCCCGACGGCGTGATCGTCAAGCGCCCGGCCAGCGGCCTGGTCACTGCGGTCGAGCCGGTGATGCGCGCCTGCTCGGGCACCTGGGTGGCGCATGGCAGCGGCAGCGCCGACCGCGACGTGGTCGACGCCGGCGATCGGGTGCTGGTGCCCCCCGGCCAGAATGATTATTGGCTGCGCCGCATCTGGATGACCGCCGAGGAGGAGCAGGGTTATTACTACGGCTTTGCCAACGAGGGCATGTGGCCGCTGTGCCATGTGGCCCATGTGCGGCCGGTGTTCCGCGAATCCGACTGGGAAGCCTACCGCACCATCAACCAGCGCTTTGCCGACGCCGTGGTGGCCGAAGCGCGTGGTGACGACCCGATCGTGCTGGTGCAGGATTACCACTTCGCGCTGCTGCCGGCCATGGTGCGCGCGAAGCTGCCGCAGGCCACCATCCTCACCTTCTGGCACATCCCCTGGCCCAACCCCGAATCCTTTGGCATCTGCCCCTGGCGGCGCGAGATCCTGCAGGGCATGCTGGGCAGCACCATTCTGGGCTTTCACACCCGCTTCCACTGCAAGAACTTCATCGAGACGGTCGACCGCTACCTGGAGGCGCGCATCGAGCACGAGCATTCGACCATCGCCTTTCAGGAAAAGGAGACGCTGGTCGAGAGCTACCCGATCTCCATCGAATGGCCCACTGCGGCCGAAACCGCCGGCTGGGCATCGGTTGCAGAATGTCGGCGCCGCGTGTCCGCGCGGCTGGGCCTGCCCGCCGATTTGTGCCTGGCCGTGGGCGTGGACCGCTTCGACTACACCAAGGGCATCCTCGAGCGGCTGAACGCGGTCGAACGCCTGCTCGAAAAATGGCCCAGCTGGATCGGCCGTTTCGTCTTTGTGCAGGTGGCCGCCCCCACCCGGTCGGCACTGGACGAATACCGCAGCTTCCAGGAGCGCATCCAGCGTGTGACCGAACGCATCAATACACGCTTTGGCAGCCCCGGCTACCAGCCGGTGCACCTGCTGGCCCAGCACCATGAGCACGATGCGGTGATGGAGCTCTTCCGCGCTGCCGACATCTGCGTGGTGACCAGCCTGCACGACGGCATGAACCTGGTGTGCAAGGAGTTCGTCGCCGCGCGTGACGACCTGCAGGGTGTGCTGATCCTCAGCCGCTTTGCCGGCGCCGCGCGTGAGCTGGCCGAGGCGCTGATCGTGAACCCTTACCACGTGGAAGAAACCGCCGATGCGCTGCACCGGGCTGCCACCATGGCCCCCGCCGAGCAGCGTGAGCGCATGGCCAGCCTGCGCAGCACGGTGCAGGAGTTCAACGTCTTCCGCTGGGCCGGCCGCATGCTGGCCGATGCAGGTCGCTGGCGGCTGCGCGAACGCATCGAGGCGCGTGTGCGCCGCCACCAACCCAACTGAACGCCGGAGACCTTGCCTGACGATGCAGCATCTCTTCACCCCTGAAGGCGAGGCGGCACTGGCCGCAGTGCTCCGCCTGCACCCGCTGGTGGCCTTCGATTTCGACGGTACCCTGGCCCCCATCGTCGCCCGCCCCGACAATGCCCGCATCTCGCAGGGCGTGGGCCAGCGCCTGCGCGCACTGGCCGCACTGCTGCCGGTGGCCATCGTCACCGGCCGCACGGTGGCCGATGTGCGCGAGCGGCTGGGCTTTGCGCCGCAGTTCGTGGTGGGCAACCATGGCGCCGAAGACCCCGACGATGCGCCGGGCACGGCGCGGCGCACCGCCGCACTGGGCCCGCTGCGCGCGGCGCTGCAGGCCCAGGCGCCTGCGCTGGCCGCTGCGGGCATCACCGTGGAAGACAAGGGCTTGTCGATCGCGCTGCACTATCGGCTTTCGCGGGAGCGTGCGCGCGCCCAGGCGCTGATCGTTGCGTTGCTGGCGCAGCAAGGGCAGGGGCTGCGCATCTTCGGCGGCAAGATGGTGGTCAACGCCATGGCCAGCGACGCGCCGGACAAGGCGCATGCGGTGCTGTCGCTGGTGGCACGCTGCGGCGCAGCGGCGGCCTTCTTTGCTGGCGACGATGTCAACGACGAATCGGTGTTCGTCGCCGCGCCGGCGCATTGGCTGACATTGCGCATCGGCCGTGACGACCCCACGTCACGCGCACGCTTCGGCCTCGACGGGCCGCAGGAGATGGCCGTGCTGCTGGAGCGCATGCTGGCGCAGTTGGCGCCTGGTGCCGCTGGCTGACCCAGGCCCCACAGGCCCCCCGCACTCCGGGGGGCCCGGACACGTTCAAATTGCCGCCCGCGCACGGACTGACGTCAGTCGGCCCCAGGCGGATCAGGGTAAAAATGGTGCGCGCCCCATTGCGACGGTGCCTGCGTGCACCAATACGGCCATCGATGGCATGGTTTGACATGCCCGGCACGGGCATGTGGCGCGCGCATAGGCAAATGGTCGAACAAGGTGCATGCTTGTCGGCGGCGCGCCGGGCCCGAACGTTGTGCTGGATGTGGCAGCTGAGAGCAGGCTGGCGCGCGAATTGCCAGGGCATCGGGAAGACGTTGGCAAGATGGCGGCGAATGCATGGTCTGATCCACGGATCAAACCACCGCAAGACGAACGAAGCTGGAAAGAGATGACGCGCTAGTTGCAGACCAACCGACCGGAAAGCTCTGATGGAGTCTGGGCCTGTGAAGCCGGGACTTCATCAGAACTTCCCCGCCACCGATGGGGCTGATCCCCGCATCGGTGCTGTGTCCGATCAAGGAGGTCCTCATGGACGTGATCAGCAGCTTTGCCGCCCGTTATGAACGCACCCGCGAAGAGGAAATGTCCCTCGAGGACTATCTCGCCGAGTGCAAGCGCAACCCCATCGCCTATTCCACCGCTGCCGAGCGCATGTTGCGCGCCATCGGCGAGCCGCAGATGGTGGACACCCGCAATGACCAGCGCCTGTCGCGCCTGTTCGCCAACAAGGTGATCAAGCGCTATCCGGCATTTGCCGAGTTTTACGGCATGGAAGACGCCATCGAGCAGGTGGTGAGCTACTTCCGCCATGCCGCCCAGGGGCTGGAAGAAAAGAAGCAGATCCTCTACCTGCTGGGCCCGGTCGGCGGTGGCAAGAGCAGCATTGCCGAGCGCCTGAAAGCGTTGATGCAGGAAGTGCCGTTCTACGCCATCAAGGGCAGCCCGGTCAATGAATCACCGCTGGGCCTGTTCGACCTGGTCGAAGATGGCGCCATCCTGGAGCAGGAATACGGCATCCCACGGCGCTACCTCAACCGCATCCTGAGCCCGTGGGCGGTGAAGCGGCTGGAAGAATTCGGCGGTGACATCCGCAAGTTCAAGGTCGTC
Organism: Burkholderiales bacterium; assembly: GCA_038218895.1. Taxonomy (GTDB): domain Bacteria; phylum Pseudomonadota; class Gammaproteobacteria; order Burkholderiales; family Burkholderiaceae_C; genus Pseudaquabacterium. Next base: position 8,841 of record JBBRJU010000004.1, on the reverse strand, counting down.
AAGCGCCACCCCAGCGTATTGAAGCAGGTCGGCATCGCCAAGACCGAGCCGGGCGACGAGAACAACCAGGACATCTCGAGCCTGGTCGGCAAGGTCGACATCCGCAAGCTCGAGACCTTTGCGCAAGACGACCCCGATGCCTACAGCTTCAGCTGCGGCCTGTGACTGGCCAACCAGGGCCTGCTGGAGTTCGTGGAAATGTTCAAGGCGCCGATCAAGGTGCTGCACCCGCTGCTCACCGCCACCCAGGAAGGCAACTTCAAGGGCACGGAAGGCTTCGGCGCCATCCCGTTCGACGGCGTGGTGCTGGCGCACAGCAACGAGAGCGAGTGGAAGGCCTTCCGCAACAACAAGAACAACGAGGCCTTCCTCGACCGCATCTACATCGTCAAGGTGCCGTATTGCCTGCGGGTCAGCGAAGAGGTCAAGATCTACGAGAAGCTGATCAACGGCAGCAGCCTGGGCCAGGCCAAGTGTGCCCCGGGCACGCTGAAGATGATGAGCCAGTTCGCCATCCTCACCCGCTTGAAGGAGCCGGAGAACAGCAGCCTGTTCAGCAAGATGCAGGTCTACGACGGCGAGAACCTGAAGGACACCGACCCGCGCGCCAAGAGCTACCAGGAGTACCGCGATTACGCCGGTGTCGACGAAGGCATGAGCGGCATCAGCACCCGCTTCGCCTACAAGATTCTCTCCAAGGTGTTCAACTTCGACTCGGCCGAGGTCGCGGCCAACCCGGTGCACCTGATGTATGTGCTGGAGCAACAGATCGAGCGTGAGCAGTTCTCGGCCGAGCTGGAGCAGAAGTACACCGGCTTCATCAAGGAGCAACTGGCGCCCAAGTACGCCGAGTTCATCGGCAAGGAGATCCAGACCGCGTACCTGGAAAGCTACTCCGAGTACGGCCAGAACATCTTCGACCGCTATGTCACCTATGCCGACTACTGGATCCAGGACCAGGAATACCGCGACACCGACACCGGCGAAGTGTTCGACCGCGGCAGCCTGAACGGCGAGCTCGAGAAGATCGAGAAGCCCGCCGGCATTGCCAACCCGAAAGACTTCCGCAACGAGATCGTCAACTTCGTGCTGCGCGCGCGCGCCAACAACCAGGGCAACAACCCGGTGTGGACCAGCTACGAGAAGTTGCGCTCGGTGATCGAGAAGAAGATGTTCAGCAACACCGAAGAGTTGCTGCCGGTCATCAGCTTCAATGCCAAGGCCAGCGCCGACGAAGCCAAGAAGCACGAGGACTTTGTTGCCCGCATGGTAGCCAAGGGCTACACCAGCAAGCAGGTACGGCTGTTGTGCGAGTGGTATTTACGCGTGCGCAAATCCAGCTGATGGCGGCCCGCGCCGCTTCGATCAAGTGAGGTTCCATGCTGCAGCAGATCATCGACAGGCGGTTGGCAGGCAAGAACAAGTCCATCGGCAACCGCGAGCGCTTCATGCGCCGCTACAAGGACAAGATCAAGGAGGCGGTGCGCCGGGCCGTCGATGGCCGCGGCATCCGCGACCTGGAGCGCGGCGAAGAGGTGCGCATCCCGAAGAAGGACTTGTCCGAGCCGGTGTTCCACCATGCCAATGGCGGGGTGCGCGACATGGTGCACCCCGGCAACCAGGAGTACGTGCGCGGTGACCGCATCAAACGCCCGCAGGGTAGCAGCGGGAGCGGCGGCAGCGGCAAGGGCCAGGCCAGTGACCAGGGCGAGGGTGAAGACGACTTCAGCTTTGCGCTGAGCAAGGAAGAGTTCATGCAGGTCTTCTTCGAAGACCTGGCGCTGCCGCACCTGGTGCGTACGCAACTCGCCGAAGTGCCTGAATGGAAGAGCCACCGCGCGGGCTACAGCAGTGACGGCACACCCAACAACCTGCATGTGGTGCGCAGCCTGCGCGGTGCCATCGGCCGGCGCCTGGCCATCGGCTCAGGCTCGCGCCGTGAGCTGGCCGAGCTCGAAGCCGAGCTGGCCATTCTGCAGGCTGCGGCCGATGCGGGTGACGTCACGGCCAGGCTGGAACTTCCGGCGCTGGAAGAGAAAGTGCAAGCCCTGCGCGCGCGCCTGTTGCGCATCCCCTACCTCGACCCGATCGACCTGCGCTACCGCAACCGGGTGAAGACGCCCGTGCCCAGCAGCAAGGCGGTGATGTTCTGCCTGATGGACGTGTCGGGCTCGATGGACGAAGGCCGCAAGGAGCTGAGCAAGCGTTTCTTCATCCTGCTGTACCTGTTTCTCACCCAGCACTACGAGAAGATCGACATCGTCTTCATCCGCCACCACACCCAGGCGCAAGAGGTGGATGAAGAAAACTTCTTCCATGCCCGCGAGACCGGCGGCACAGTGGTGAGCAGCGCCCTGGTGCTGATGGAGGAGATCATCCGCGCGCGCTACAGCCCCACCGAGTGGAACATCTACGGCGCCCAGGCCAGCGACGGCGACAACTGGCACCATGACAGCGGCCGCTGCCGCGAGCTGCTGGCCGACAAGATCCTGCCGCTGTGCCGCTACTTTGCCTATGTGCAGGTGGCCGACGAAGAGCAGAACTTGTGGGAGGAATACACCCAGCTGGGCAAGTCGAGCCGCCAGTTCGCGATGCGCAAGGCCACGGCGCCCGACCAGATCTACCCGGTGTTTCGCGACCTGTTCAAGAAGGAGGGTGCCGCGCAAGCGGCATGAACCATGGAACCCCTGCCCCCTGATGCACCTGCGGCCTTGGCCGGCCCCGTGCCGCTGCGCCCGCTGCGCGGCCCGCTGCCGCTGCGCCAGCCCGCGCAACGCCTGCCGGCGCCCAGCGACTGGAGCTTCGAGCTGATCGACCAGTACCACGAGGTGATCCGCGCCACCGCGCAGCGCTATGGCCTGGACACCTACCCCAACCAGCTGGAGATCATCACTGCCGAGCAGATGATGGATGCCTATGCCAGCGTGGGCATGCCGGTGAACTACCGCCACTGGAGCTACGGCAAGGAATTCATCAGCACGGAGAAGAACTACAAGCGCGGCCACATGGGCCTGGCCTACGAGATCGTGATCAACAGCAACCCCTGCATCAGCTACCTGATGGAGGAGAACACCATGCCGATGCAGGCCCTGGTGATCGCGCATGCAGCCTATGGCCACAACAGCTTCTTCAAGGGCAACTACCTGTTTCGCATGTGGACCGATGCGTCGTCGATCATCGACTACCTCGTCTACGCGAAGAACTATGTCGCCGAATGCGAAGAGCGCCACGGCCTGGATGCGGTCGAGAGCTTCCTGGACAGCTGTCACGCGCTGCAGAACCACGGCGTGGACCGCTACCGCCGCCCGGCGCGCAAGACCCTGGCACAGGAAGTCGCCGAACGCAAAGATCGAGAGGCGCATGCCCAGCAGCAGGTCAACGACCTGTGGCGCACGCTGCCGCGCCGCGCCGAGAAAGCCGAAGAAGCCGCCGCCGCCCCCCGCTTCCCCGAAGAGCCGCAGGAGAACCTGCTGTACTTCATCGAGAAGAACGCGCCGCTGCTGGAGCCCTGGCAACGCGAAATCGTGCGCATCGTGCGCAAGGTGGCGCAGTACTTCTACCCGCAGCGGCAAACGCAGGTGATGAACGAAGGCTGGGCCACCTTCTGGCACCACCGCCTGCTCAACCAGATGTACGACGACGGCTACCTCGCCGACGGCGTGATGATCGAATGGCTGAAGAGCCACACCAACGTGGTCTACCAGCCCAAGGTCAGCGACAAGGGCTATTCGGGTTTCAACCCCTATGCGCTGGGCTTTGCGATGTACACCGACATCAAGCGCATCTGCGAGGCGCCCACCGACGAAGACCGGCAGTGGTTCCCCGACATCGCCGGCAGCGACTGGGTGCCCACGCTGGAAGCCGCGATGCGCAACTTCAAGGACGAGAGCTTCATTGGCCAATACCTGAGCCCGAAGCTGATGCGCGACTTCCGCCTGTTCGCCATCCATGACGACGAGAAGCAGCCCGAGCTGGAAGTGGCGGCCATCCATGACGAGAACGGTTACCGCCGCGTGCGCGAGGCCCTGAGCCGGCAATACGACCTGGGCTCGAGAGAGCCCAACATCCAGGTGTGGAACGTGAACCTGCGCGGCGACCGCAGCCTGACGCTGCGCCATTTCCAGCACAACGGCCGGCCGCTGGACGACAGCGGACAAGAGGTGTTGAAGCACGTGGCGCGGCTGTGGGGCTTCGGTGTGCAGCTGGAAAGCACCAACGCCAAGGGCGAGATCACCAAGCGCTGGGCGGTGCCCGCACCCAGCCACTGAGCCAGGCCGAGGCGCCGGGCGCCGCCGGGCCGGGTCGGCAATGGCTGCAGAATCGGTGCAACTTCATGTTGCAGCGCAACCATGGCCTCTCCTTCTGACCGAACCCGTCCCGCCCGCCAGCCCGCTGGCGCTGGAAAGGTGCAGCACCAGGCTGTGCCGAAGCCGAATATTGGCGGCAGCGCCAGCACGGAAGCCAAGGCCAAATCCAAGCCGAAGGCCAAGGCCGAGCCGCTGCTGACACGCCAGCGCCGCCCAGCAGCGATGGACCCGGCCGACTGGCAGCGTGCATTGCGGCGCCAGTTCGGCCGCCAGCAGGCCTTCACGCTGCGCAACCTGGGCAGCGCGCCGGTGTTCAGTGATTTTGAGGTGCACAACCCAGCCACCCAGGGTGTGTACCGGGTGGCCATCTGCGGGGCCGAGCCCGGCAGCAGCACCTGCACCTGCCCAGACTACGCCAGCAACCAGCTCGGCACCTGCAAGCAAATCGAGTTCACGCTGGGCCAACTGCTGCAGCGGCGCGGCACCAAGGCGGCGCTGCAGCGCGGATGGGTGCCGGCCCACAGCGCACTGTGGCTGCACCAGGGGCCGCAGCGCAGCGTACGCTTTCGGGCCGGTGACGGTTGCCCGCCCGAGGTGTTGCGCCTGGCCGCCGGCCTGTTCGACCTGGACGGTGGCGGGCCATTGCCCTGGGGCCGGGTGGACGCGCTGCAGACCTTCATCACCAGCGCCAGCACGCTGTGCGCAGCCACCGGCCACAGCCTGCAGCTGCACGATGACGCGCTGGCCGCCGTGGCCCAGGTGCGTGACGAGCAGCGCCGTGCCCAGGTGCTGGATGCGGCCTACCCGCGCGGCGCCGCCAGCCCGGCGCTGCGCAAGCTGCTCAAGACCCGGCTGTATGCCTACCAGGCCGAAGGTGCACTGCGCGCTGCCCGCAGCGGCCGGCTGCTGCTCGGCGACGACATGGGCCTGGGAAAGACGGTGCAGGCGATCGCCGCCGCCGAGCTGATGGCCTTGCACTTTGGTGTGCGCAAGGTGCTGGTGGTGTGCCCCACCTCGCTGAAACACCAATGGCAGGCCGAGTTCACCCGCTTCACCGGGCGGGCTGCGGCCGAAGTGCAGGTGCTGCAGGGCCTGCGCTCGGCGCGGCTGCCGCAGTGGCAGGCCGATGCGTTTTGCAAGATCGTCAACTACGAGACCCTCGTGCGCGACGCCGACCTGGCCGAAGCCTGGGGCGCCGAGCTGATGGTCATCGACGAGGCGCAGCGGGTGAAGAACTGGGCCACCCAGGCCGCGCGCGTGCTCAAGCGCCTGGCGGCGCCTGTCGTCTGCCCACATGTGCTGGTGCTGACCGGCACGCCGCTGGAAAACCGGCTCGAAGAGTTGATCTCCATCGTGCAGCTGGTTGACCAGCACCGGCTGGGGCCCACCTGGCAGTTGCTGCTGAACCACCAGCAGACCGACGACAGCGGCCGCGTGGTCGGCTACCAAGGCCTGGACCAGATCGGCGTGGCCCTGGCGCCCGTGTTGTTGCGTCGGCGCAAGGCCGAGGTGCTGACCCAACTGCCTGAGCGGGTGGACAAGACGCTCTACCTGCCACTCACGCCGCAGCAACGGGCCTGCCACGACGAACAGGGCACCATCGTCAGCCGCATCGTGCAGCGCTGGCGCAAGACCGGCTACCTGTCGGACACCGACCAGCGCCGGCTGCAATGCGCGCTGCAGGCCATGCGCATGGTGTGCAACAGCACCTGGCTGCTCGACCATGAGACTGATCACGGCCTGAAGGCCGACGAGCTGATGGCGCTGCTCGACGAGCTGTTCACCCAGCCCGGCGCCAAGGCGGTGGTGTTCAGCCAGTGGCTGGGCACGCATGAGGTGCTGCAGCGCCGGCTGCGGCAGCGTGGCTGGGGCCATGTGTTCTTCCACGGCAGCGTGCCGGCGGCCGAGCGCGGCGCGCTGGTCGAGCGCTTCCACGCCGACCCCGATTGCCGCCTGTTCCTGTCCACCGATGCCGGCGGCACCGGGCTGAACCTGCAGCATGCGGCGGCCACCGTGGTCAACATGGACCTGCCCTGGAACCCGGCCGTGCTGGAACAGCGCATCGGCCGGGTGCACCGCATGGGGCAGCGCCAAGGCGTGCAGGTCATCAACCTGGTGGCGCAGGGCAGCATCGAAGAAGGCATGCTGGGTGTGCTGGCGTTCAAGAAATCACTCGCCGATGGTGTGCTCGACGGCGGCGACAGCACGGTGTTCATGGAAGGCGGGCGCTTGTCGCGCTTCATGAAGCAGGTGGACCAGGTGACCGCCGGCATCGGTGTGGCTGAGGTGGCGCCGGCGCTGGAGCATGGGTTGGGCGTACCGGTATCACTCGGGTCGGTATTGCCCGGGTCGGAATTACCCGATTCAGCAGCACCCGCGCCTGTATCGCCCGCGTGGACATCGCCCAGCTGGACATCACATGCGCTGGCATCGCCCGAGCCGCCAGCGCCGAAGCCGACAGCGCCCGATTCAGCAGCACCCGCACCCGCACTCGCATCCGCATCCGCATCCGCACCACCGCCCACCGACCCCTGGGCGCCTCTGTTGCAGGTCGGGCTGGCACTGCTGCAGCAACTGGCAGCGCCCCCTGCCGTCGCCGACCCGACCGCCGCCCGCCCCACCGCTGCCAGCCTGGCCGCCTGGTTGCACACTGATGCAGCCACCGGCGCGCAGCAACTGCGCCTGCCGCTGCCGGCGCCGGCCACGGTGCAGCGTCTGGCCGACGGCCTGGCTGCGCTGGCCGCAGCGCTGCGGCCAGCGCCTGCGTCACCACCTCTGCAAGCACCGCCGCCATGAGCGGCGCCACCACTGCCGCCGCGCTGCACGCGCTGCGCGAGCAACCGCTGTGGCAGCTGCTGGCGGCCACCAAGGCGCCGGCGGTGGTGGCGCTGCTGCGCGCCTTGCTGTTCGACGGTGACCAGAGCCTGCCTGCATCGGTGCTGCAAGAGCGCTTGCTGCGCGAGCTGAACGGCCTGCGCGACGCCGGCCATGAGCTGCCGCAGAGCCCCGCCGCCTACCTGGCCGACTGGCTGCGCCAGGGCTGGCTGCAGCGCCGCCTGCCTGATGGCGCCAGCGAAGAGGTCTACAGCCTGAGCGTGGACGCAGCCGATGCCGTGCGCTTTCTGGGTGGCCGGCTGCGGCCGAAATCCTCGGCCACCGAAAGCCGGCTGGCCACGGTGATCCAGCAGCTCACCCGCCTGGCCGACGAGACCGACAGCAACCCCGAACGCCGCATCGCCACCTTGCAGGCCGAGCGCACGCGCATCGACGCCGAGCTGGCCGCGCTGCGCGGCGGTGTGGTGCGCACCCTGGCCGACGACCGGGCGCTGGAACGCTCGCGTGAAATCATTCTGCTGGCCGACGAGCTGGCGGGTGACTTCCGCCGCGTGCGCGACGACTTCGACCGCCTCAACCGCAGCCTGCGCCAAAGCCTGGTCGAGCACGATGGCAGCCGCGGCCAGGTGCTGGAGCAACTGTTTGCCGGTGTCGACCTGATCGCCGAAAGCGACGCCGGCCGCACCTTCAACGCCTTCTGGCGCTTGCTCACCGACCCCGGCCAGTCGGCCAGCCTGTTCGACGCGCTGGAGGCCATCGTCTCGCGGCCGTTTGCGCGCCAGCTCACCGCGCGAGAACGGCGCTTTCTGCTCGACCTGACCGCCGCGCTGATGAACGAAGGCAGCGCGGTGCATGATGTGCTGCAGCGCTTTGCCCGCAGCCTGAAGGCCTTCGTGCAGAGCCGAGAGTTCCGTGAGCAGCGCCGCCTGCAGGCCCTGCTGCGTGAGGCAGCGCAGGCCGCGCTGCAGGCCAAGGAGCAGGTGCGCGCCAACCAGCCGCTGGGCTTTGCGATCACGCTGACCAGCAGCCGGGTGCGCTCGGTGGCGCAATGGCAGCTGCACGACCCGGCCCAGCGCATGGCCGATGCCAGCATGCCCACCGAGGCCGCGCCCACGCTCAGCCTGGACGCGGTGGCCGCGCTGGTGCGCCAGTCAGAGATCGACTTCCGCAGCCTGCGCGCGCACATCCGCACGGCGCTGGCGCACGCGCCGCAGGTGTCGGTGGCCCAGCTGCTGCAGCAGTTTCCGCCGGCCCAGGGCCTGGGCAGCGTGGTCGGCTATGTGGCGCTCGGCGCGCGCCATGGTGAACTGGCGCCCGGCACCGAGCAGGTGCGCTGGCAGGGGGCGGACGCCACCTGGCGCGCCGCGCAGGTGCCCGCCATCCACTTCATCCGGGAGCGTGTGCTTGAACTCGTCGACTGACCCGCTGGCCCGATCGGCAGACACCGACAGCGGTGCCGACACCGGTCACCTCATCGGCGCCGACACCGGCGTGGGCGCTGAAACCACCGACGGCCATGCCCACCACGGCTTTGCCGGCGACACCGGCACCCTGCCGCTGGATACACGCCGGGTGCTGGTGCAGCTGCTGCTGGGCCCGTCGATCGACGCCACCCGCCAGCGCCGGCTGTGGCCGGTGCTGCTGCGTGATGAAGCGGTGCTGCGCGCGCGCCTGCACGACCTGTTTCTCGACCTGGTGG
>JBBRJU010000003.1:0-21203 GCA_038218895.1 Burkholderiales bacterium | reverse complement strand
GCAGCACGCGGATGCTGGCCATGTTCTTCGACCGCGCCAGCGCCTGGCGCAGCGTGATCGGGCCGTCGAACTGGCCGTCGCTGTTCTGCGGCGCCCAGCCGTTGGCGGCGGTGTAGGGCGCATCGTTGACCAGGGTGGTCGGCATCACACCGGCTTCCAGCGCGGCAGAGTAGAGAAATGGCTTGTAGGCCGAGCCGGGCTGGCGCCGCGCCTGGGTGACATGGTTGAACGGCTGGCGGCTGAAGTCGAAGCCGCCCACCAGGGCGCGCACACGCCCGCTGGTGGCGTCCAGCGCCACCAGGGCGGCCTGCACCTCGGGCCATTGCGTCAGCTGCCAGCCGCCGGACTCGCTGCCGCCGTCCCCCGGCAACTGCACCACCCGCAGCACCGAGCCGGGGCGGATCGCCAGATCGGCCGGCGCGCTGCGGGCGATGGCGGCCTCGGCACCGCGCTGGACCTGGGTGCTGACGCTCACCTGCTCGCCGCTGGCCAGCTGCACCTGCAGCTGCTTGGGCGTGGCGCGCAGCACCACCGCCACGCGCAGGTCGTCGTCGTCGCGGTAGTCCTTCAGCGCCAGCGCGGCAGCGGCCTCGGCGTCCATGCGGCCGCTGGTCGCCAGGCTCTCCTGGCCTTCGGGGCCGCGCCAGGGCTGGCGCACGTCGTAGGCCAGCACACCGCGCCGCACCGCCGCCACCGCCGCCTGCTGGTCGGCCGCGCGCAGGCTGGTGTGCACCCGCAGGCCCTGTGAGTAGGCGTCGGCGCCGAAGCGTTCCACCACCACCCGGCGCGCCATCTCGGCCACATGGTCGGCACGCAGCAGCTGCTGGGCCGGGCCGCGCAACTGCAGCACCTCGGCCCTGGCGGCGGCCAGCTCGCCGGGCGTGATGGCGCCGGTGGCCAGCATGCGCGCCAACACGATGCGCTGGCGCTGGGTGGCCCGCTCCAGGTTGGTGGTCGGGTTGGCGTAGTGCGGGTTCTGCGGCAGCCCGGCCAGCATGGCCGCCTCGGCGACAGACAGCTGCACCAGCGTCTTGCCGAAATAGGCCTGGGCCGCCGCCGCAAAGCCATAGCTGCGCTGGCCCAGGTAGATCTGGTTCATGTACAGCTCCAGGATCTGCGGCTTGGACAGGCGCCGTTCAATCTCCAGCGCCAGCAGCACCTCCTTGATCTTGCGCTCGGGCGTGAAGCGCTGCGACAGGAAGAAGGTGCGCGCCACCTGCTGGGTGATGGTGGACGCACCCTGGCGCAGGCCGCCGGAAAACTGCGCCACCACGGCGCGCACCACGCCCACCAGATCGAGCCCGGCGTGGTCGTAGAAGCGGGCGTCCTCCACCGCCAGCACGGCCTGCTGCATGCGCAGCGGGATCTGGCCGATCGGCACGAACTGCCGCCGCTCGGCACCGAACTGGCCGATCTCCACGCCGTCCGCAGTCAACACTTGCAGCGGTTGGCGCGGCTGGTAGGTGGTGACGCGGTCGAGCGGCGGCAGCTGCGGCCCGAACCAGGCCACCACCGCCACCAGCAGCGCCACCGCCACCATCAGCGAGCCCAGGCCGCCGATCAGCAGACCGCGCCAAAGGCGCTGGCGGGGGTGCAGCAGCGGCTGGCGCGCAGGGCTGGGTGCGGGTGCGGGTGCGGGTGCGGGCATGGGCGGCTGGGCCTGCGGCCCGTTCCGGTCAGATTATCGGCAGCCGTTGGCAGGTGTTGATCGGCCACCGACGCGGCGGCTGTCCGGCCGGCAGCGCGGCGGCGGCGGCGGCGGCGGCTGTGGTGGTGGTGGTGGTGTAGTGTGCGGGCCACGATGCTGTTGCGTGCTCCTTCGCCCCCCACGACTGGCCAAGCGGTGCACCCACCAGCGCACCGGGCTGCTGCTGCCGCCGCCGCCGCTGCTGTTCCTGCTGCTCCTGTCATTGCCACTCTGGCCCTGCTGCTGCTGGTGGCCTGCGGCAGCGCGCCACCCCGGCCGGCGGGCACTGGCGACGCGCAGGCGCGGCTGCCAGCGGCCACGCGCCTGCCACCACCGGCCGACACCGGTGCCGACGGCCCCGAGGCCAGTCCGCCGCCCGGCCTGCTGCTGGTGCCCGATGCCCAGCCGCAGGTGGAGCCGGTGCGCCAGGGCGGGCCCAACAAGCCGTACGCCGTGCTGGGCCAGGCCTATGTGCCGTTGCAGGGCGACCCGCCGCTGGTCGAGCGCGGGCTGGCCAGCTGGTACGGCCGCAAGTTCCACGGCCGCTCCACGGCCAGCGGCGAGACCTACAACATGTATGCGATGAGCGCGGCCCACAAGACCATGCCGCTGCCGAGTTATGCCTGGGTGCGCAACCCGGCCAACGGCCGCGCGGTGGTGGTGCGCATCAACGACCGCGGCCCCTTCCACCCGGGCCGGGTGGTCGACCTGAGCTACACCGCAGCGCTGAAGCTGGGCCTGCTGGGCGGCGTGGCGCCGGTGGAGGTGGAGCGCATCACGCAAGAGGCCATCCGCAGCGGGGCCTGGCGCCCGGTCGAACCACCGCCGGCAGCCACGGCGCTGGCCTTGGCACCGGTGCTGCGCCATGCGCCCGCCACCGGCATCACGCTGGCAGCGGCGCCGTCTGCCGGGCTGGACGATCCGATCGGCGACCTGCTGCAGCGCACCGCGCTGGCGGCGCAGGCTGCCGAGGCGCGTGCCACCGTGAGCGGCGCGCCCATGCCAGCCGAGACTGCCGCGCCGGCACAGGCAGCCGCCAAGGCCGCGCCGGGCTTCTGGCTGCAGCTGGGCGCGTTTGCGCAGGGTGAAGGCGCGCTGAGCTTCCAGCGGCGCGTGGCCACCGAGGCGCCCTGGCTGGCGCCGCTGCTCACCGTCTTCAGTGAGCGCAACCTGCACCGCCTGCAGGCCGGGCCCTATGGCAGCCGCACCCAGGCCCAGGCTGCTGCCCAGCGCCTGCGTGAAGCGCTGCAGTTGGTGCCGGCGGTGGTGGAGCGGCGGTAAGCGACGGCGGCCTGGCTGGCCCATGGCGCGCGTCCCCGTCAGGCGCCACCCTTTGCACGGCGAGGCGGCGTTGGCGCATTGCGACAGCCTGGCGCAGAGACAGCTCAGGCCTGCCCGTGCTGGGTCGCCGATGCAGATGCCGGCAAGCCGAACACGCGGTCAAACGCCCATGTGAAACCAATCGCGTAAAGAAAGAAAAATGCCAGCAGGCCCAGGTTCGCGGCGAATGCCTCCAGTGGCGAGATGTTCAACCAGAACGACATGACCGGGATCAACAGGACGGTCAGGCCGCCTTCGAAGCCGATTCCATGCGCCAGGCGCCGGGCGAATGACCGGCCCTTGACGGATTGGCGTGACTCCCAGCGCTCGAACATTGCGTTGAACACATAGTTCCAGACCAGCGCAACGCTGGACAGGACGACGGCAAGCCCGATGGTTGACGCCGCCGGCTTGTCGAAGGCCACGCTCAACACCGGGCCGACGAAGGCGATGGCGAACACTTCGTACAGCACGGCCTGGAGCACACGGCGGTGTGTGGGTTTCATGACGGAATCGAGGTGGTCATCTGGTCTGCAGGCACAGGGGCGTGGGCGCGCTGCATGGCAGGGCCGGCGACGGCCTGCCCCACGCCGCACCGCGCCCGGCCTACGAGGTGCCTTCGTCGTCGCGTGCTGCCAGCGTTCCCTGGTGAAACACCATCAGCCAGCGGCCGTCGGCCTGCTGCTGCCAGACGCTGCTGCGCAGCGTCTCGATGCCGTCGTCGCGCTGCACGCGCCAGGTGGTGAGCGCGGCGCCCGGTGCCAGCAGCCGCACCTTGAAGCCGCGCGCCTGCCGCGCCTGGCGCGCGGGCTCGGCGGCCAGCATGGCGATGATGCCGTCGCGGTCGAACATCCGGCCCGAAGCGCCGAATTCGATGAAATCCGGCGTCAGCAGCGCACGCATGCGCGCCGGGTCGGCGCGCATCGCGGGGTCGAGGATGCTTTCTTCCAGCTGGCGCAGCGTCGCCGTCAGGGCGGTGATGTCGGTCATGGGCATGGGCATGGGGTTCACTGCCAGGACACCTGGGACAGGTCGTTGGCCGCCACCGGCGAGTTGACCCACAGGCCGCGCAGACCCCGGCGCGCCACCGACACCTGCGAGGGATTGAACAGGAAGGCGTTGACCGCGTCGTTGGCGATCTGGCGCTGGATGTCGGCGTACAGCACCACCTGCGGCCGGCCGCGGGCAGCCTCGGCGCGCTTTTTCACCAGCGCGTTGAAGGTGGGGCTGTTGTAGCCCCAGTAGTAGTCGGGGTTGGCGTACTGCACATAGTCCAGTGGCTCGACGTGGTTGATGATCGTCAGGTCGAAGTTGCCCTTGAACGGGCCCGACAGCCACTGCGCCCATTCGACGTTCTCGATCTTGGCGTTGATGCCCACCTTGGCCAGCATCGCGGCCACCACCTCGCCGCCCTTGCGGGCGTAGCTGGGCGGTGGCAGCGTCAGCGTCAGGTTCAGCGGCGCGCTGACGCCGGCTTCCTTCAGCAGCGCCCGGGCCTTCTCGGGGTTGTAGGGGTACAGCCCGGTCAAATCGACATAACCCAGGTCGGTGGGCGCGGCATGGCTGCCGATGGGCTTGGCCAGGCCTTCGAGCACGCCGTCGATGAAGGCCTTGCGGTCGATGGCATGGCTGATGGCACGGCGCACCCGCACATCGTCCAGCGGCTTCTTCTTGTTGTTGATCGCCAGGATGCCCTTGCCGGCGGTGCTGCCCACCGACACGGTGAAGCGCTTGTCGGCACGCAGCTGCGCCAGGGCCTGCACCGCACCGAAGCGTGGCATGCCGTCGATGTCGCCTGCCAGCAAGGCCGCCACCTGGGCGGCGTTGTCGTTGATGAAGCGGAAGGTGACGCGGCGCATCTTGATGGCTGCCACATCGCGGAAGCCGTCCCAGCGCACCAGGGTGATGGCGCTGCCCTTCTGCCAGCTGTCCAGCCGGAACGGGCCGGTGCCCACCGGCTGGGTGGCGGTGGTGGCCGCGCTCTTGGGGCTGAGGATCACCGCGGTGGCTTCGCCCAGGCGGAAGGGCAGCGTGGCGTCGGCGTTGTTGAGCGTCAGGATCACCAGATCGGGCTGCGGCGTGGCGATGGACGAGATGTTCTCGAACACCGTCTTCTTCGCCTTGTTGGTGCTGCCGGGCGCCTTGGCGCGCTCGAAGCTGAACTTCACCGCCTCGGCGTTGAACGGCGTGCCGTCCTGAAACGTGACGCCGGTGCGCAGCTTGAAGGTGTAGGTCTTGCCATCGGGGTCGCTGGACCAGTCGGTGGCCAGCAGCGGCAGCACCGCGCCGGCGTCGGTCACCTTGGTCAGGCCTTCGAGCACGTTGTAGTGCACCACTTCGCCGATGGCGGCAGCGGCGGCGGTGGTGGGGTCGAGCCCGGGCGATGGCTCCAGCACCATGCCCAGCACCAGGGTGTCCTTGGCACGCTGGGCGAGCACGCTGGAGGCCAGGCCGGGCAGGGCCAGCAGGGCGGTGGCTTGCGCGAGGCGTCGGCGGCTGAGGGTCATGCGGGCTCTCCTTGGGAAACCGGGGACAGTCGGTGGGTCAACTGGACGTGGATTCTGCGGCTTCTGGGTTGCCGGGTCTGCGCGCGCCGGACATCGGGTTACCGGACATCGGGTTGCCGGACATGCCGTTGCCGGACATGCCGTTGCCGACCTGTGGGTGGTCCGCCCACGCCATGCCGGCCGACGGGCCGCCGGCCATCACCAGCTCGGCATGGTGGCAGGCCGCCAGATGGCCGGGCCCGACCGGGCGCAGCGCCGGCGCGGCCTGGCTGCAGCCGGGCTGGCGCCAGGGGCAGCGGGGCGCAAAGGCGCAGCCTGCACGCTGGCCAGGGCCGGGGTCGGCATCGGCGGGCAGCACGCTGCGCTGGCGCCGGCTGGCGGCCGCCTGGGCGCGGCTGCGCACGCCGGGCACGGCGTCCATCAGCGCGCGGGTGTAGGGGTGCGCTGCGGCGTTGAACAGGGTCTCGGGCGTGCCCTGCTCCACCACCCGGCCCTGGTAGAGCACGATGACTTCGTCGCACACCAGGTCGACCACGGCCAGGTCATGGCTGATGAACAGGTAGGTCACACCCAGGCGGTCCTGCAGGTCCTGCATCAGGTTCAGCACCTGGGCCTGCACCGACACATCGAGCGCGCTGACAGGCTCGTCGGCGACGATCAGCCTGGGGTTGGTGACCAGGGCCCGGGCGATGGCGATGCGCTGGCGCTGGCCGCCGGAAAACTCATGCGGGTACTTCGACACATCGCTGCCACGCAGGCCCACCGCGTCCAGCATCCGGGCGGCGCGCTGCTGCATGTCGACGGTGCTGGTCTCGCCCTGCGCGGCGAGGGGTTCGGCAACGATGCGGCCGACGGTCTGGCGCGGGTCGAGCGAGCCGAACGGGTCCTGGAACACCATCTGGAAACCGGCCCGGGCGCGGCGCAGCGCCGCCGGGGCCAGCGCATGCAGGTCTTGCCCGGCCAGGCGCACCGTGCCGGCGGTGGGCGCTTCCAGCGCCATCACCAGCCGCGCCAGCGTGCTCTTGCCCGAGCCCGATTCGCCCACCACCCCCAGGCTGTGGCCGGCGCGCAGCTGGAAGCTCACACCCTGCAGCGCCTGCACCAGCGGCGGCGGTGCCAGCAGGCGCTGGCGCGGCAGGGTGTAGTGCTTGACCAGGTGATCGACCTGGAGCAGCACCTCGTGCACCGGTGCCTCTTGCTGCTGCGCAGGGCGGGGTTCGCCGGTGGGGCGGCCGGGCGGGCTCATGCCAATTCCTGCGCTGCATCCAGCCGCAGGCAGCGCGCCAGGTGGTCGGCGCTGATCTGCACCGGCGGCGGCGGCGCGGCGCGGCAGGCGTCCTGTGCCAGGCTGCAGCGGTCGGCAAAACCGCAACCGGCGGGCAGGTCGATCAGCTCGGGCACGCGGCCGGGGATGGTGGTCAGCCGGTGGCGGCGGCCGGCACCGCCAGCGGCCTGGGCGGCAGCGCGCAGCCCCAGCTGCGGCCGGGCGGCGAACAGGCCGCGGGTGTAAGGGTGGGCGCGGTGCTGAAACACGGCGTCGGTCGGCCCGGCCTCGACCACCGTACCGCCGTACATCACCAGCAGCCGCTGCACGTTCTCGGCCATCACACCCAGGTCGTGGCTGATCAGCAGCAGGGCCATGCCGTCCTCGGCCACCAGCTGGGCAATCAGGTCGAGCACCTCGCGCTGGATGGTCACGTCCAGCGCGGTGGTGGGCTCGTCGGCGATCAGCACGTCGGGCCCGCAGGCCAGGGCGATGGCGATCACCACCCGCTGGCGCTGGCCGCCCGACAGCTGGTGCGGATAGGCCTCCAGCCGCTGCGCGGCCTGCGGCAGCTGCACCCGTTCCAGCAGGCGCAGCGCCTCGGCGCGGGCAGCGCGCGTGTCCAGGCCCTTGTGCAGGCGCAGCGGCTCGGCGATCTGGTGGCCGATGCGGTGCAGCGGGTTCAATGCGGTCATCGGCTCCTGGAACACCATCGCCAGGCGGTTGCCGCGCAGCTGGCACCAGGCGTCTTCGGGCAGGCCTAGCAGTTCACGCCCGTCCAGCCGCAGGCTGCCGCTGGCGCGGGCCGACTCGGGCAGCAGGCCCATCAGCGCCAGTGCGGTGATGCTCTTGCCGCAGCCCGATTCACCGATCAGCCCCAGGGTCTGGCCACGCTGCAGGTCGAACGAAATGCCGCGCAGCGCATCGGCCGGGCCGCGCGGGGTGTTCAGCGTCACCCGCAGGTCTTGCACCACCAGCAAGGGCGGTGTGCCCACCTCGCCCGGTGTCATGCAACCGTGGCGCCCTGCGCGCGCAGCGGGTCAGCGCGCAGCAAGTCGAGGTAGGCGCCTTCTTGCAGCTGGCCGGGCTGCACGCCCAGGCGGGCCATCAGGTCATGGGCGATGGTGGTGCCTTCGGCCTCGGTCTGGCCGTCTTGCAGGCTGACTTCGAGCTCGAGGAAATCACCCAGGCCCTCGACCTGGTCGAGGTGGATGCGGGTGGAGCCCACCAGCACCAGGATGCGGTGCTTGCGCACCCGGCCGATCAGGCCGCAGGCGCGCGCCAGCGCCTCGCGCAGGCTGTCGGGGTCGGCCACCGGCACCAGCAGGTAATCCGACACCTTGGGGCCGGGCGCGTCGGGTCGGTGGTAGTGGATCAGCTCACCCTCGCCATTGCTGAACACCCGCAGCTTCAACCGGCCATGCGGCACGGCGAAGAAGCTGTCGTCCTGGTGGATGCGCTGCAGGTGCTTGTCGTCGCTGAGCGCCTGGGCCAGGGGCAGCAGCGCCTCCACGCTGGGGATGCGGGCCTTGATTTCGACATTGGCAGGCATGCAGGCATTGTGGGCCATCGGCCAGGGGCTTAAGACGCGCTTCATCCCTGGGCTGCACACTCGCCGGCTGTGCGCGCATCTTCGCCCGCCGTTTTCCTGGAGCCTGGATGCCACTGCCCCCCCACCGACCCGCCTGCAGTGGGCGGCTGACCCTGCGCAGCGGCCTGTGCCTGACGGTGTGCAGCGGCCTGCTGCTGCCGCTGGCGGTGCTGGCCCAGCCAGCGGCGGCTCCGGCCCCGGTGCCAACCATGCCGCCGGTCGCCGATGTCGAACCAGTGGCCGGTGATGGCCTGCGCTATGCGCTGGGCCTGGCGATCATCGATTCACCCACCTACGCCGGCGCTGCGGGGCGCGAGCAGAAACTGCGACCACTTTGGTCGGTGCGCTATGGGCGCTTCCGCGTCAGCGGTGCGCGCTCGTCGGGCCTGCTGGGCGCGCCCACCGCCGAGAAGGGCTCGGGCGCCAGCGCTGACCTGGTCAACAACCGACGCTGGACACTGGGCCTGGGCCTGCGCTTCGACAACGGCCGACAGCCGGGCGACGACCCCGCGCTGGCCGGTCTGCCGGAAATCCGCAGCACGCTGCGGGCGCGGCTGAATGGCGGCCTGAACCTGGGCGGCGGCTTCAGCACCAGCCTGTCGTACTCAGCCGACCTGCTGGGCCGCGGCGGCGGCGGCCAGGTCGGCTGGGGGCTGGGCTACAGCTGGGCGCCATGGCCGAAGGCACGCGCGTCGGTGGGCGTCGGCGCCAGCTGGGCCGACCAGCGCCACATGCAGACCTACTTCGGCATCGCGCCCGACGTCGCCCTGCGCACCGGCCGCACGGCCTATGTGCCCGGCGCCGGGCTGCTGGATCTGCACGCCGGCGCGGCGCTGCAGGTACCGCTGGGGGGGCAATGGACGCTGGTGGGCGGCTTGGCGCTGGCCCAGCTGCAGGGCGACGCCGCTGCCAGTCCGCTCACCCGCCAGGCTTCTGGCGCCACTGCCAGCCTGGCGCTGGCCTGGCGCTCGCGTTGAAGCTGGCGATCGAAGCGCGGCGGTGAACTTGTTGCGCAGCGCGTGCTGCGCCAGATGCCGATCAGCGCGTGCTGCGCTGAGTGCGCGGCTCAGCGTGCGCCGCGCTGCTGGTCGGGCCCGGGGCCGCGGCGTTCGATGTGGCGGAAGGTGATGCGGCCCTTGCTCAGGTCGTAGGCCGACAGCTCCAGCGACACGGCGTCACCGGCCAGGATGCGGATGTGGTGCTTGCGCATCTTGCCGGACGTGTAGGCGATCAGCACGTGGCCGTTGTCCAGCGTGACGCGGTAACGCGAGTCGGGCAGGACCTCGGTCACCTTGCCTTGCATCTCGATCAGTTCTTCCTTGGCCATGGGGCGGGGGTCTCCGGAAACTAGGTTCTGACGCGCTGCCACCGTCGGGTGGACAGGCAGAGGGGCCGGCGGCAGGCCCGGGGCCGGCGACCCTGTGCGGCGCCGGGGGCGCCTGGGTGCGGACAGTCGGGGGCAGGCCGCGTCGACAAGGGGTACAACGGCGTGGTGCCCACGTGCGCCAAACGGGGGCAACCCAGGATTGTACGCCGCGCGCTGCCCAGGCGTCAGCAGCGCGTCTGGTTCAGCGCCTGCGCGCCAGTTTGGGGTCGAGCAGGTCGCGCAGGCCGTCACCCATCAGGTTCAGGCCCAGCACGCTGAGTGCAATCGCCATGCCTGGGTAGACCGCCAGCAACGGTGCCTGGAACAGCAGGCTCTGCGCCTCGTTGAGCATGCGCCCCCAGCTGGGCTGCGGCGGCTGGGTACCCAGGCCCAGGTAGCTGAGCGCTGCCTCGGCCAGGATGGCGGTGGCAAACGAGATGGTGGCCTGCACGATCAGCACGCTGGCGATGTTGGGCAGCACATGGTTGCGCGTGATGCGCCACGGCCCGAAGCCGGCCGCACGCGATGCAAGCACGTACTCACGCGACCACACCGCCTGCGCTGCACCGCGGCTGATGCGGGCGAACACCGGGATGTTGAAGATGCCGATGGCCAGGATGCCGGTGAACAGGCCCGGGCCGTAGATGGCCCCCAACATGATCGCCGACAGCAGCGCCGGGAAGGCGAAGGTGAAATCGGCCGCGCGCATCACCAGCTCGTCGACCCAGCCACCGCGCGCCGCCGCCAGGCAGCCCAGGGCCACACCCACCACCAGGCCGATGCCCACCGCGATCAGGCCGACGACGATGGCGCTCTGCGCGCCCGCCAGCAGCTGGCTGGCGATGTCGCGGCCCAGGCTGTCGGTGCCCAGCCAGTGCGCCGCCGTAGGCGCTTGCAGCTTGTTGGGGATGTCGATCTCGGCCGGTGGATACGGCACCCAGAACAGGCTGACCAGGGCCGCCAGCGCCAGCAATACCGACAGCACGGCCCCGACCAGGAAGCTGGGGTGGCGCAGCGCACGCGCGCCGAAACCGGGCAGGCTGCGTGGCTGGGGGGTGGTGGTGGCGGTCATTGGGGTGCGTGCGTGCTGCGCACGCCGGCATTCACCCTTGGGCGGCCCGGCAGGCTCATGCGTCGGATGCTTTCAGGCGCGGGTCGACCACCGCATACAGCACGTCGACCAGAAAATTCACCAGCACCACCACCGCCACCAGGCCCATCACCACGTCACGCACCACCACCAGGTCGCGGTTGGCGATCGCCTGGAACACCAGCCGGCCGATGCCCGGCAGCACGAACACGTTCTCGACCACGATGGTGCCGGTGATCAGGTTGGCGAACTGCAGCCCCATGATGGTGAGCACCGGGATCATCGCGTTGCGCAGCACATGGCGCCACAGCGTCTGCCGGCGCGACAGGCCCTTGGCGCGGGCGGTGCGCACATAGTCCTCGCGCATCACCTCCAGCACCGCCGAGCGGGTGACACGCGCCAGGATCGCCGCCTGCACCATGGCCAGCGCGATGGCCGGCAAGATCAGCGCCTTGAGCCCGTCGACCAGGCCGCCGCCGTCGTCGGCGGACCAGCCGGGGAAGCCGCCGGCGCTGACCCACTGCAGCTTCACAGCGAAGAGCAGGATCAGCAGGATCGCGAACCAGAAGCTGGGGATGGCGATGCCCAGCTGGCTGGCGGCCATCACGCTCACGTCGCCCAGCCGGTTGTGGCGCGCGGCGGCGTAGACGCCCAGCACCAGCGCCAGCACCGTGGTCAGCAGCATCGCCAGCACGCCCAGCGGCAGGGTGACCTGCAGCCGCTCGGCGATGAGCTCGGCAGTCGGCGTGTCGTAGGAGAAGCTGTTGGCGGTGCGGCCTTGCAACAGGCCGCCGACCCAGTGGGCGTAGCGCTGCAGCGCTGGCTTGTCCAGGCCCAGCTTCTGTTCCAGCGCGGCGATCGATTCGGGCGTGGCCGTCTCGCCCAGCATCACCTGGGCCACGTTGCCGGGCAGCAGCTCCAGCACGCTGAACACCAGCACCGACGCCACCACCAGCGTGGCCAGGAAGGTGAACAGGCGCTTGAAGAGGAAGACAGGCATGCAGGGAGACGGGAAGCCGGCGGCGCCCGCATGATGCCCCAAGCCTGCGTGCGGCCCACCGCCACAATGCTGCATGCCGGCACCGCCTCCATCCTGCGCGCTGCCGCCGGTTGACGGAGACCCCATGAAGGACCTTCCCCTGCTCACTGCCCGGCGCACCCGCGCCGCGTTCGGCGCCCTGCTGCTGGCCGGCCTGGCGACGCTGGCCGGGGCCCAGCCCACCGCCGGGCCGGTGGCGCCCAAGGAGCCCCACGACGTGACGGTGCACGGCGATGCACGCAGCGATGACTACTTCTGGATGCGCCAGCGCGACGACCCGCGCCTGCTGCCGTACCTGCAGGCCGAGAATACCCATGCCGACGCCTGGCTGGCGCCACACCGCGCACTGCAGAAGACCCTGTACGACGAGATGCTGGCGCGGGTGCAGCAGGACGACGAGGCCGTGCCCTACCGGCTGGGGCGCTGGTGGTACTCCACGCGCACCCGTGCCGGCGCGGCCTACCCGATCCACATCCGCCGCCCGGCTGTGGGGACCGACCGCCACTTCGACCCCGCCGCACCGGAGCAACTGCTGTTCGACCTGAACCGCATGGCCGAGGGCACGCCCTATCTGTCGCTGGACCTGCGCGAGATCAGCCCGGACGGCCGGCGCGTGGCCTACACCACCGACGCCACCGGCGGGCGCGACTATGTGCTGCAGGTGCGCACCATCGCCAGCGGCCGGGATCTGGACTGGCGTGTGCCCGAGGTCAGCAGTGCGGCCTGGGCCGCCGACAGCCGCACCTTGTTCTACGTGACCATGGACAGCGCCAAGCGCAGCCACCGGCTTTGGCGCGCCATCCCCGGCACGGCGCAGGCGCCGGTGCTGGTGCATGAGGAGCCGAATTCGCAGTTCGACATCCAGGTGCGCAGCACCCGCGACCAGCGCTGGCTGGTGCTCGAGACCAGCAGCAAGGACGAAT
The DNA here is from genome assembly GCA_038218895.1 of Burkholderiales bacterium. Classification (GTDB taxonomy): domain Bacteria; phylum Pseudomonadota; class Gammaproteobacteria; order Burkholderiales; family Burkholderiaceae_C; genus Pseudaquabacterium. The sequence goes on along the minus strand of JBBRJU010000003.1, from coordinate 8,416 downwards.
CCGACAGCCGGGTGCGCGATGCGCGCCAGCCCGCAGCCGCCTGGCGCACCGTGCTGCCGCGCCGGCCCGGCGTGGTCTACGACCTGGACCACCGCGCCGGCCTGTTCTACCTGCGCATCAACGACACCGGTCCCGATTTCCGCCTGGTGACGGTGGACGCGCAGGCGCCACAACGCGCCGCACCGCAGGAGCTGGTCGCCGCCGCGCCAGGGCTGATGCTGGAACAGGTCGATGTGTTCCGCCACCACCTGGTGCTGACCGAGCGGCGCGCCGGCCTGCATGCGCTGCGGGTGCGCGACCTGCGCCGCAACGGCCCGTCGGCCGAGCACCTGGTGCAGTTCGACGAGCCGGCCTACACCGTGGCCGGGCGGCAGAATGCCGAATTCGACACCACCAGCTTCCGCTTCGCCTACCAGTCGATGGTGACGCCGGAGACGGTGTACGACTACCAGCTCGACACGCGTGAACGCACGCTGCGCAAGCGCCAGCCAGTGCTGGGCGGCTACGACCCGGCGCGGTATGCCACCGAACGCATCAGCGCACGCGCGCCCGACGGCACTGCCGTGCCCGTCTCGCTGGTGTACCGGCGCGACCTGCGGCGCCCCGGCCCGCAACCGCTGCTGCTGTCTGGCTACGGCAGCTACGGCATTCCCAGCGACCCCCACTTCAGCGCCAGCCGGCTGTCGCTGCTGGACCGCGGCGTGGTCTTCGCGATCGCGCACATCCGCGGCGGTGGTGACCTGGGGCGCAGCTGGTACCAGGCCGGCAAGATGGCCCGCAAGCAGAACAGCTTCGGCGATTTCATCGCCAGCGCCGAGGCACTGGTGGCCCAGGGTTTCACCAGCCCGGCGCAGCTGGCCATCACGGGCGGCAGCGCCGGCGGCCTGCTGATGGGCGCGGTGGTGAACCAGCGGCCGGCGCTGTTCCATGCGGTGGTGGCCGAGGTGCCGTTCGTCGACGTGGTCAACACCATGCTCGACGAGAGCCTGCCGCTGACCACCAGCGAGTTCCAGGAATGGGGCAATCCGAAGATCCCCGAGCAATACCGCTGGATCCGCGCCTACAGCCCCTACGACAACCTGCAGCCAGGCGCTTACCCGGCGATGCTGGTGCGCACTGGCCTGAACGACAGCCAGGTGCCTTACTGGGAGCCCAGCAAGTACGTGGCGAAGCTGCGCGCACTGAAGACCGATGCCAATGCCCTGCTGCTGAAGGTGAACCTGCAGGTGGGCCACGGCGGCGCCTCGGGCCGTTTCGACGCGCTGCAAGAGCGCGCCGAGGCCTACGCCTTCCTGCTGGCGCAGTGGGGCATCGACAAGTGAAGCCCCAGGCAATGCCTCAAATGTCGAACTTCACGCCCTGGGCCAACGGCAACGCGCGCGAGTAGTTCACCGTGTTGGTGGCGCGGCGCATGTAGTTCTTCCAGGCGTCGCTGCCGCTTTCGCGGCCGCCGCCGGTCTCTTTCTCGCCGCCGAAGGCGCCGCCGATTTCGGCGCCCGAGGTGCCGATGTTGACGTTGGCGATGCCGCAATCACTGCCGGCCGCGGCCAGGAAGGCCTCGGCCTCGCGCAGGTCGTTGGTGAAGATCGCCGACGACAAGCCTTGCGGCACGCCGTTCTGCAGCGCGATGGCCTCGTCAAAGGACGCGTAACGCAACAGATACAGGATGGGCGCAAAGGTCTCGTGCTGCACCACGGCCGTCTGCGCCGGCATGCGCACCAGGGCCGGCGCGGCATACCAGGCGTCGGCATGGAAGTCAGGCTGGGCGCCGCCATCGGCGCCCACCGGCACACGCGCGCCGCCGGTGACCGTGCCACCCTGGTCACGCGCCTGATCCAGCGCGGCCTGCATGGCGTGGAAGGCGGTTTCATCGACCAGCGGGCCGACCAGCACGCCGGGGGCGCGCGGGTCGCCCACCTGCAGGCTGGCGCGGGCGCGCTCCAGCCGGTTGGCCAGTGCGTCGTGGATGCTGGCATGGGCGATCACCCGCCGCGTGGTGGTGCAGCGCTGGCCGGCGGTGCCGTAGGCGCCGAACAGGATGCCGCGCACCGCCAGATCCAGATCCGCCGTGGGGGCGACGATGATGGCGTTGTTGCCGCCCAGCTCCAGCAGGCAGCGGCCGAAGCGCGCCGCCACCCGCGGCCCCACTGCGCGGCCCATGCGGGTCGACCCAGTGGCCGACACCAGCGCCACACGCGCATCGTCGGCCAGCGCCTCGCCCACCGGCGCCCGGCCGTGGAGCACCTGGCTCAGGTGGTCGGGCGCGTCACCGCCCGCCGCGCGGTACTGCGCCAGCGCCGCGTCGAACAGCGATTGCGTGGCCAGCGCAGTCAGCGGTGTCTTTTCGCTGGGCTTCCACACCACGCTGTCGCCGCAAACCAGGGCCAGGGCCGCATTCCAGGCCCACACCGCGACCGGGAAGTTGAAGGCGCTGATCACGCCGACGACGCCCAACGGATGCCACTGCTCCATCATGCGGTGGCCTTCGCGCTCGCTGGCGATCGTCAGGCCGTGCAGCTGGCGGCTCAGGCCCACCGCAAAGTCACAGATGTCGATCATCTCCTGCACCTCGCCGGCACCCTCGCTGCGCACCTTGCCGGCTTCCAGCGTGACCAGCGCGGCCAGCGCGGTCTGGTGGCTGCGCAGCTGTTGCCCGAACAGGCGCACCAGCTCGCCGCGGCGCGGCGCCGGCACCAGGCGCCAGGCCAGAAAGGCACGGTGCGCGCGGCCGACGGCGGCGGTCACGTCCGCCGACGTGGCGGCATGCACCGCGCCGGTTGTCGTGCCGTCGATCGGTGAACGGGTGCGCAGGCTGCCGCCAGTGAAGGCGGCGGCGGGCACGCCGAGGCTGCTGAGGAGTTGTTGTGCGGTGTGCATGGCTGAATCATCCCTCAACCGATGCTCTCCACCTGGCGGCTCTGCTGGTAGGCACTGCCGAACCTGTTGGCCAGGAAGGCCGGCAGCGCCACCTGCTCCTGGCGGATGAAGCCGCGCTGCGGCAGCGCGCCTGCGCGGAACAGGTCGACCGCTGCGCAGATGCCGGCGGCAGTGGTGATCTGGATGGCCGACAGCGGCGCGCCTTCGGTCCGGTCGGCAAAGATCTTGCGGGCAAACACCTCCTGCATCAGCTGGCCGCGGCGCAGGCCGCTGACGGTGACGAACACCAGCACCACGTCCTGCATGGTGCCGGGCACGCTCTTGCGCAAGATGTCCTTCAGCGTGGGCTGGTCGTCCTTCAATTGCAGGTCTTCGAGCAGCAATTTCATCAGCGCCTGGTGGCCGGGGTAGCGCACGCTCTTGTAGTCCAGCGTGCGCACACGGCCGGCCAGCGTCTCGCACAGCGTGCCCAGGCCGCCGCTGGTGTTGAAGGCCTCGTACTCGGTGCCGTCCAGGCTGAAATGCTCCAGGCCTTCGAGCGGCAGCACCTCGATGGCCTGGCCGTCCCGAATGGCCTCGCAGGGATGGCAGTACTCGTTGATCAGGCCGTCCACGCTCCAGGTCAGGTTGTACTTCAGCGCATTGGTGGGAAAGGCCGGCAGCGCGCCGACACGCATCTTCACGTCGTGCAGGGCATCGAAACCTTGCGCCAGGTGGTGCGCCACGATGCCGATGAAGCCCGGCGCCAGGCCGCACTGCGGCATGAAGGCAGTGCGGGCGCCGTCGGCCAGGCGCTTGATCTCGCGCGTGGCGGCCACGTCCTCGGTCAGGTCGAAGTAGTGGCAGCCAGCCTCGCGCGCCAGTGTGGCGGTGGCCACCGCCAGGTGGTAAGGCAGGGCGTTGACCACGGCATCGTGGCCGCGCAGCGCCGCCAGCAGCGCGGGCTGGTCTTCGGTGTCCACGTCGCGGGGGGTGATGCCAGCAGCCACCACGCGCGCCAGCGCCTGCGGGTCCTTGTCGATCAGGCTGACCTGGTAGTCGCCGGTGGCGGCCAGCAGGCGGGCGATGGTCTGGCCGATGTGGCCGGCGCCGAGCAGGGCGATGTGCATGGGGGGCTCCGTGGGCAAGGTGGGGGCGGTGCCAGCAGTCTGCCTGGGGGTGGTGACAAAGAAAAGCAGTGATTCGTCAAGGCGGCGGCGTGGTTCGCCACATTGGTGGCCCGATCTGCCGAAGCGGCAGAATGCAGCCGATGCACACCGACACCCTGGACAACCAGCTGATCAGCCTGCTGCAGGCCGACGCGCGCAGCTCCACCGCCGATCTGGCGCGCAGGCTGGGCGTGGCGCGCACCACCGTGGTCGCGCGGCTGGCCCGGCTGGAACGCACCGGCGTGATCGTGGGCTACACCGTGCGCCTGGGCCAGCACCAGGACCGGCCGCCGGTGCGCGCCCATGTGGGCATCAGCGTGCAGCCGCGCAGCGGCCCGGCGGTGGTGGCGGCGCTGCAAAAGCTGACCGAACTGGTGCAGCTCAGCAGTGTCAGCGGCGAATTCGACTACATCGCCGTGCTGCAGGCCGCCAGCACCCAGCGGCTGGATTGCCTGCTCGACGCCATCGGCCAGGTGGACGGCGTGACCAAGACCACCACCTCGGTGGTGCTGGCAGTGCGCATCGACCGCGCGGCATGACACAGGGCGCCGAAGCGCCCAGGGCTGGCCCGCCGACCAGCGGTGCTCAGAACTCGTAGCGCAAGGTCACCTGGGCGGCCCACTGGCTCTCGCCCTTGGTCTGCTTGGTGGTGAAGTCTTCGACGGTGTTCTGGGTGTTGTAGATGTACTTGCCGTCGGCCGTGATGCCGGCGTAGTTGACGAAGCTGCGCGCATTGCCACCGCGGCTGCTTACACCACCGATGGTGCCGCCGTTGAAGCCGACCTCGTCGATGCGGCCCCAGCGCTTGTTCAGCAGGTTGCCGACGTTCAGGATGTCCAGCGAGACCACGCCCTTGTGCTTGCCGAACAGGCCGGGCAGTTCCTGGCTGACGCGCACATCGAAGGTGTTGATCCACGGGGCGTAGCCAGCGTTGCGGCCGACCACCCGGCCCTTGGCCTTGGACAAGACGTCACTGGCATTGACGAAGGACCAGAAGCGGTCTTCGTTGGCCTGGCGGTCTGCTGCGGTGGCGCCGAAGAACACCACGTCGCCTGCGCCCGGCGCGGACGGCACGTACATCAGGTCGTTGCCCGAGATGCCGTCGCCGTTCATGTCGTTGCGGAAGGTCCAGCTGAAGGGCTTGCCGCGCCGGCCCTCGTAGAACATGCCGAACGAAGTCTTGTAGGTGCCGACGAAGGCCCGCGACCAGGTCACGCCGCTGGTCACGCGGTCACGCACCTCGTAGGCCGAGCGCGCCGCCACGTCCTCGTTGGGGTCGAAGGTGGCGCGGCCGTTCCAGTTGGAGTTGGCGGTGGACGAGGTGAGCGGGCTCACCTCGGTGGCCGTGGTGTAGGTGTAGGCCAGGTTCCAGTTCAGATCGCGGCTGGGCGCGCCGGCCAGCGACAGGGTCAGCGCATCGCCCCGGCCCTTGCTGGTGTTCTCGGCGAGCAGCACGTCGCCGAACAGCCGGTTGCGGTTGGCCTTGTTGCTGACACCGGCCAGCGGTGAATCCCCGCCGTTCCAGCCTGCCGCCGAGCGGCCCAGGGTGTTGTAGTACAGCGGGCGGCCATCGGGGCCGGTGGCGGTGGTCGCACCCAGGTTCAGGTGGCGGTAGTTCAGCGCCGACTTGACCTCGGTGTGCACCCATTCGGCGCCCGCCAGCAGGCCGAACCAGGGCAGTTCGGCGTCGAGTGCCAGGTTGAACTTCCAGATCGACGGCTGGCGGGTGTTGGGTGCGATCAGATCGACCGCCGGAATCGGCACCGCGCCGGTGATGACCGGCTGGCTGGCGGTGTCGGGCGTGAAGCGCAAGTCGGTCGGGCAGCGGTTGGTGGCTGTGCCGCAGGTGTACGACGCATTGGCCATGCCGGTGTTCTGAAACGGGTTGGTCAGCCAGACGTTGGACGACGAACCCTCGAACAGGCCGGCGCCGCCGCGCACCTGCAGGCGCCTGCCCTCGGGCGGCGTCAGGTTCCAGTTGAAGCCCAGCCGCGGCTGCAGCAGCATCTTGCCGTCCAGCGTGACGTCGTTGTCGACGCCGAAGGCGGCCTTGAAGGCCGGGTTGGCGATCGGCTTGTCACCGGTCATGGTGCGGTCCACACGCAGGCCGCCCATCAGCGTGAACTGCTTGTTCACCTTCCAGGTGTCCTGCAGGAACAGCCCCAGGTTGTCGAGTGTCCAGTCGGCAGCGCCGTCGGCCAGGGTGCGGCCGGGCAGCGGCACGCGCACGGTGTAGGTGGTGGGCACGCCGGCGATGAACAGGCCCACCGGGTCGACACCGGGGTTGGCCGTGGTGCCGAACTCGTACACGCCCTTGCTGTTGTTGACGAAGGCGTTGAAGATGCTGTTGGTCTGGTAATCGACGCCGAACTTCAGCTCGTGGTCCTGCAGCGTCCAGGTGGTGCCGAAGTAGCCGTCGATGGTCTTGGTCGCCACCTGGTTGAAGTGGCGGTTCTGCTCGATGCCGAAGCGCAGCGTGCGGGCCGTGCCGGTGGTGCCCGCCGGTGCGGGGCCAGTGAACACCAGTGCCACCTGCGGAAGGTCGCTGATGAACAGCGGCACGCTGTCGTACTTGCGCTGCGACAGCTTGAATTCGGTCGACAGGTTGGGCGACCAGTCGGCAAACCACTGGCCCACCAGCGACTCATTGGTCTTGGCCTCGGTGAACCAGTAGGTGTCGAGCGACAACGTGGTGGCGCTGAAGCCGGCGAAGACCGGCTCGGATTGCTCGGTCTTGCTGTAGCGCACGCTGGCGCGGTGGGCGTCGCTGATGTTCCAGTCCAGCTTGAGCAGCAGGTCTTTCACCCGCAGGTCGGCGCTGCCAGGGGAGTCCACGCTGCCGGCGTTGAAGCCGTAACCCTGCGCTGCAGCCTGGGCCGCCGTGATCTGCGCCGGCGTGATGCCCACGTTGGTCAGCCCGCTGCCAACGGGCCCGAAGCCGGGCGTGGTGCGCGAGCTGATCAGCTCTTCATACCCGCCGAAGAAGAACAGCTTGTCCGGGATGATCGGCCCGCCCAGCGTGAAGCCCTTGGTCGTCTCCTTGAACTTGGGCGGCGGCGTGTAGTTGTCGGCCGGCGGGCGGTTGTAGCGGTCTCCGGCCAGGCTGTCATTGCGGAACACGTAGTACACGCTGCCCGAAAAATCGTTGCCACCGCTCTTGGTGACCGCATTGATGTTGGCGCCGGTGTAGCCCTTCTGCGTCACGTCGAAGTTGCTGACGTTGATCTGCACCGACTGGATGGCGTCCATCGAGATCGGCTGCTTCAGCGTGGGCAGGTTGTTGCTCTCCAGGCCGAAGGGGTCGTTGGTATTGACGCCGTCGATGGTGATGGAGTTGAAGCGGCTGTTCTGGCCCAGCGCCGAGATCTCGCCGCGGTCCTTGTCGGTCTGGGCGATGCGCGGGTCGGTGCGGGCGTAGTCCTGCAAGTTGCGCTGGATCGACGGCAGCGCATTGATCTGGGCGCTGCCCAGCTGGGTGCCGGCGCCCATGTTGCCGCGGTTGAAGGTCTGGCTGATGGCCTGCCCCGTCACCACCACGGTGGCGGCACCCAGCGTGGCGTCGAGGTTCAGCGTCTCCGCCAGGGCCAGGGTGATGCCCTCGCGTGTCTCGGTCTGCCCACCTTGCCGGATGGTGATGGTGTAGGGGCCGCCGGTGCGCAGGCCACGGGCCGCATAGCGGCCGTCGCTGTCGGTGGTGGCGTTGCTGACCGAGCCCGACGGCGTGTGCAGGATGGTGACGGCAGCGCCGCCCACCGGCTTGCCACTGGCGTCCACCACCCGCCCGCTGACTGCGGAGGTGGTGTTCTGCGCCATGGCGGGTGCCGCCACCACGATGGCCACGGCGGCGCTCAATGCATGGCGCGAAAAGCTGTTCCACGGATGGTGGCGCATGGGGGGGTTTCCTCGGAGCAGTTGGGTTCTGGGATCGACGGTGTCGCCCGGTGAGCAAGTTGCCTGCCAACGCGCGACGGCGCCCCGGCAGCAAATCCTGATCATCAGGTCGGTTTGTGACAAGGCTGCGGGCTCCGTGGGCCCGGCGCCACAGGGATTTGCCCCGTGTTGGGGCACCGCATCAACGTTGCTGGTGCATGTCGGGCGCGTCAAGCCCGGGTCAATCCACCCAGCGGATGCGCGGTGCCACCACCGGCGCCGGGCCGGTCTGCAAAAAAGCCACCAGCGCATCCAGGTCCTGCATGCCGCCCAGGCGCGCGCGGCCGGCGCGCAGCGGTGCAAAGCCGTCGCCGCCGTCGGCCATGAAGCTGTTGACCGTGACCCGCAGCGCCTGCTTCGGCAGCACCGGCCGGCCGTTCAGTGTGAGGTCTTGCACCCGCTGGCCCGGCGCCCCGCTGGCCAGCCAGCGGTAGGCCAGGCCTGCGGACGGCGCCAGGAAC
>JBBRJU010000002.1:0-24253 GCA_038218895.1 Burkholderiales bacterium | reverse complement strand
AGCCGGGGTCACTGTGGGTGGCCAGGCGCTCGGCCCAGTCCCACACGTCATTGCCCAGCACCGGCACATGGCCGAACTTGTCGTTGAGTCGAATCTCGGCGATGCGGTGGATGTTGCGCAAGCTCTCGGCGCGCTCGAAGTCAGGGTGGTTGTCGAGCCGGCGCGCGAAGTTGGCGATGATCTCGGCCTTGGCCATGCCCAGGCCACGCGGGCCGCGCACGGCCAGGATGAACGGGAACCCGAACTTGGCGCTGTAGTCGGCGTTGAGTTGCGCGATCTTGGCGAACTCCTGCGGCGTGCAGTCGGTGAGGCCTGCCTTGCCCTGTTCGGTGGTGCTCTCGGCTGTGAGCGTCTTGGCCACCATCGCCTTGCCGGCCAGTTCCGGGTGGGCGCGCATCAGGCCCAGTTGTGCGTCGAGGCCGGCGCTGCGAACGGTGTCCACCAGGGCGCGCTTGAGCTGGGCCAGGCTCTTGAACGGGCGCTTCGACCAGGCCTGATCGGCGACCCACGGCGAATGCTCGTACGTGCCGTCGAGCAGGCTGACGAAGGCCGCGCGGTCTGCGGCATGGAGGTGTTCAAGGGTGATCATGGTCATTGCCAGGTGAACGCGCGGGCAGGGTCGAAGGGGTGGGTCGTCTTCCAGTGGCGCGCGATGTCGATGCGCCGTGCAATCCAGACGCGGTCGTGTTTTTCAACATGGTCCAGGAAGCGCTGCAAGCCGCGCATGCGGCCGGGGCGGCCGAGCAGCCGGCAGTGCATGCCGATGCTCATCATCGAAGGCCGCGCATCACCCTCGGCATAGTGCACGTCGAAGGCATCACGCAGGTATTCGAAGAACTCGTCGCCGTGCGAAAAACCTTGCGGCAGCGCAAAGCGCATGTCGTTGCAGTCCAGCGTATAGGGTACGACGAGGTGCGGCGCAAGCTCCCCGTCGGTCTTCTTCACCTGCAGCCAGAACGGCAGGTCGTCGCCGTAGTAGTCGCTGTCATAGTCGAAGCCGCCGAAGTCGGCCACCAGGCGCCGCGTGTTCGGGCCGTCACGCCCGGTGTACCAGCCCAGCGGCCGTTGGCCGGTGAGCCGCTCGATCGCCGCCATGCCCAGCGCCATGTGTTCGCGCTCGGTGGCTTCGTCGACGGTCTGGTAGTTGATCCAGCGCCAGCCGTGGCAGGCGATCTCATGTCCGAGTTCGCTGAAGGCCGCAGTGACCTCCGGGCAGCGCTCGAGCGCCATGCCGACGCCGAAGATCGTCAGCGGCAGGCCGCGCTTCTCGAACTCCCGCAGCAGGCGCCACACGCCCACGCGTGCACCGTACTCGTAGATCCCCTCGATGCTCAGGTGCCGCTCAGGATAGGCGGCAGGGTTGAACATCTCGGACAAGAACTGTTCGCTGCCGGCGTCGCCATGCAGCACGGAGTTTTCGCCGCCCTCTTCGAAATTGAGGACGAACTGCAGCGCGACGCGCGCCTGCCCGGGCCAGCGGGCATGATGTCCCTGGCGGCCGTAGCCCTTCAGGTCTCTGGGGTAGTTTGTGGGCATGGGGATCATGGGTTCAGCACTTGCGCCAGATTGGTCTCATGGGGATTGAGCCGCAGGTTCTGTTCCACATGCTCCAGGTGTTCGATGGTCAATCGCACGGCAGCCTTGACATCGCGCCGCTCGAAGGCGTCGACAATCGCGACGTGCTCTGCCAGCGAAGCCTCGACCGAATGCGAAGACTGGTACATCAACGCAATCAGCGAGGAGCGTGTCAGCAAATCGGTCAGCAACTGGGCGAGCACGCCGTTGCCGAGCATCTGCGCCAGCACGACGTGGAAATCGGCCAACAGGCGCGTGCGTCCGGGCACGTCGGTGTTTGACACGGCAGACTGCTCGGCCTGCAGGTGGCGGTGCAGTTCAGCCACTTGTGCATCGGTGATCACCGCACACAGGCGACGCGTCAGCGCCGCCTCCAGGATCTGGCGCACTTCGAAGACCTGGCGCGCTTCTTCGACGCTGGGCGTGGCGACGAACGCGCCGCGCGCCGGTTCGAGCACCACCAGGCGGTCACGGCTGAGCTGGTTCAGCGCCTGGCGCACCAAGGTGCGCGAGACCTTGAAGATATCGGCGATCTTCTGCTCGGACAGCTTGGTGCCCGGCATCAGCCGCCGCCCGATGATGGCGCCGGTGATCGACTCGACGATGCGTTGCGTGCTGCCGGTCGCGGGCTCGCTTGCCGCTTTCATGCTGCGCCCGAGGGCGCTTGGTGCGCCTGCGGGCACCCCGATCGCTTGGATGACTTTGGGGTTGGCGCGGCCTTTCGGCATGGTGCTGGGCATGCTTGTGGCTCCACAATTGTTTGACATGACTTCGTCAGTGTATACACTTTAGGATTGAGCGCAAGCCGGGTCCTGTTGCACGACAGGCCAGGATCATGCCGGCCCACCGCACCCCAGGTTGATCGCGGCAGGCTCGCGCCACCCACCCGAAAGGAACCCAGATGGGACACCTCAGCACCCATGTGCTCGACACCATGAGCGGCTGCCCCGCAGCCGGCATGGCGGTGAAGTTGCAGCGCATTGATGGCGACCGCGTCGAGATGGTGAAGGCCTTCATCCTCAACGCGGATGGCCGCAACGACGGCGGCGCGCTGCTGGATGCGCAGGCCATGGCGGTGGGGCGCTACCGGCTGGTGTTCTCGGTGGCGCCGTACTTCCGTGCGCGCGGCGTGTCGCTGCCGCAGCCACCCTTCATCGACGATGTGCAGGTTGATTTCGGCATCGCCGACGCCGCCGGCCGCTACCACGTGCCCTTGCTGGTCAGTCCCTGGGCCTACTCAACCTATCGGGGTTCTTAGGCGGGTCGGCGTGCACCCAGCCTGGAACAACGGCGGTCGAGGGCATCTGCTGATGTCTGTGTGCGTGCAGCTTCGTATACAGTTTCAATACGTCGCCGCGGAGCACATCGGCATTCGCCCCCCCCCAGGGGCCTGGCCGCCGATGGTCGCGACGTGATTCCGCACAGAGCCCGCTGTGTTGAGGGAAGTGCAGCCGGTCAAGCGGCAGCATTTCCCAATCTCGTGAGGTCTCGATGGAAGTGTTCCTGCTCGACTGGCTCAGCCTGCTGTTGCGCTGGGCCCACTTCATCACTGGCGTTGCGGCAAGAAGCGCAGCGTGCACAACACCTTTTTCACGCTGCCCGTGCTGTTCGCGCTGATGAGCAACCACTACGGCTTCACCTACGGGGCGAAGCACAACTGGCTGGTGCTGGTGGCGATCATGGTCGCCGGCGCGCTGATCCGGCTGTCGTTCGCGCTGCGGCACAAGGCGCTGGCCTGTGGCGAGCCGGTGCCGTGGTGCTACGCCATCGCCGGCACGCTGCTGCTGGATGCCACCGTCGGTGCGACCATGCCCGCGCCCCGCGCGGCACCGGCCGCAGCCTCGGCCGCGCCGGCGACGTTTGCCCAGGTGCAGGACATCGTCACCCAGCGCTGCGTGCTGTGCCACGGCCCGGCCCTGCAAAGCAAGAACGTGCGGCCGGACCGCCGACATCAGCCGCCACGCGCAGCAGATCGACCAGCAATCAGCGGTGCTCAAGCTGATGCCGATGAACAACGCCACCCGGATCACCGACGACGAGCGCGCGCTGATCCAGCGCTGGTTCGAGGCCGGCGCCCTGGCGAATTGACCCCCGCATGCTGGCGCGCGGCTTCACGGTCGTGGGCCCGCAGCCCACCCCGGCCCTTGGGCCGTGCCGTCGAACCGTTCGAGTCAGGAGACAACCATGACCACTGCGACCGTCCATCCGGTAGACGAGAAGTTGCCCACCGGGAAGCTCGCCGCACTGGATGCAGCATGTGCTGGTGATGTACGCCGGTGCCATTGCCGTGCCGCTGATCGTCGGCCGTGCCCTCCAGCTCAGCCCGGAGGAGGGGGCGTTGCTGATCTCTGCCGACCTCTTCGGCTGCGGCATCGTCACGCTGATCCAGTCGCTGGGCTTCACACGCTGGTTCGGCATCCGGCATCCGGCTGCCGGTGATGATGGGCGTGACCTTCGCCGCCGTCGGACCGATGGTGGCCTTCGCCAACGCCGTGCCCGGTGCAGAAGGTGCACGGGCGATCTTCGGCGCCATCATCGGCGCGCGCATCATCTCTTTGATCATCGCGCCGGTGGTCAGCAGGATGCTGCGCTTCTTCCCACCGGTGGTTACCGGCACCATCATCGCGATCATCGGCATCAGCTTGATGCGGGTGGGCGTGGGCTGGGCCATGGGCGGCCCGGCACCGCTGGCGCAATCGGTGGACGTGGCCAAGCTGGTGGCCATGGTCGACGGTGCCAAGGCCACTGCCGCTGCGGCGGCGGCGTCCATGCCGGCTGGTGCCACGGCGCCGGCGATGCGGCTGCCCGGCCCCATCCCCATGGTCGACAACCTGAACTACGGCGCGCTCGACAACATGGCCATCGCGGCGGCCGTGCTGATTTTCATCTTGCTGCTGGTGAAGTACGCCAAGGGCTTTTTCGCCAATATTTCGGTGCTGCTGGGCATCTTTGCCGGCTGCGCGGTGGCGATCGTGATGGGCAAGATGCACTTCGACAAGGTGGCCAAGGCGCACTGGTTCGACATCGTGCTGCCCTTCCACTTCGGCTTGCCGACCTTCGAACCGGTCATGATCCTGACCATGACGCTGGTGATGATCGTGGTGATGATCGAATCCACCGGCATGTTCCTGGCGCTGTCGGACATCACCGGCAAGAAGAGCAGCCAGAAGGAGCTGGCCGCCGGCCTGCGCACCGACGGCCTGGGCACGGTGATCGGCGGCATCTCCAACACCTTTCCGTACACCAGCTTTTCCCAGAACGTGGGCTTGGTGGGTATCACCGGCGTGAAGAGCCGCTGTGTCTGCGTGGCCGGCGGCACCATCATGACCGTGCTGGGCATGTTGCCGAAGATGGCGGCGTTCGTCGAGTCGATCCCCACCCTCGTGCTGGGTGGCGCCGGGCTGGTGATGTTCGGCATGGTCGCTGCCACGGGCATTCGCATCCTGTCCACGGTGGATGACAAGGGCAACCGCAACAACCTCTACGTCGTGGCGCTGGCCATCGGCTTCGGCCTGATCCCGCTGGTGGCGCCGCGCTGGACGCAGCAGATGGCGCACGGCCTGCACCCGTTGCTCGAATCCGGCATCTTGTTGACCGCCGTCGCCGCCGTGGTCTTGAACATCTTCTTCAACGGGGCCAAGGGCGACGACGCAGGTGCCATCGATGCGGCCAAGGCCGCACAGGCGCAGTGACATCGGCTGGCGGCGATGCAGGCTGATGCACAGCGGCCGGATGCCGCAGTCAAGCACTGCAGATGCACATCGCCTGCATCCACCAGTCGCCAGCAAGCGACTGCAGGAATGCGCCCAAATTTGTGACCTTGGTGGACGCCGGTTCGGGCGACTGGTGGCAAGCCCCATGCCTTGGCGCGCAGCGGCCAACATGGCTGACACTTGTTCGTGCGTGGCCGGCCGGAGACCGGCACCGAGACTTTCTCGCCGCCGGGCCCGGGGTTGGTACCGAGGGAACGCGCCCCGCGCGAGGAGTCAGCGGCGCGCCCCATGCGGATCGCGAGGTCGACGCCTTGCTCGACCACGTTGACATCCCCTTCGTCGAAGCCCGGGCCGGGGGCTGCGACGCGCTGGCGGGCACCAGCGGCCACAATCATCGCCCAAGCACAACATGACACTGGCGCAGCACGCCGCAGGAGCCTCCATGCCCACCGCCGGATTCGATACCCGACTTGTCCTGATCAACGGCCAATGGCGCGCCGGTGCCAGCGGCGAGACCCTGCCGCTGCACAACCCCAGCGACGGCAGCCTGCTGGCGCAGATCGCCCGCGGCACGGCGGCCGACGTGGACGCCGCCGTGGCCGCTGCGCACGCGGCGCTCACCGGCCCCTGGGGCCAGCTGACTGCCGCCGAGCGCGGCCGCATCCTGCTGAAGATGAGTGCCCTGACGCTGGCCCGCGCCGACGAACTGGCCCGCCTGGAGGCACTGGACGTGGGCAAGCCGCTCAAGCAGGGCCGGGCCGACGCGGTGGCGCTGGCGCGCTACCTGGAGTTCTACGGCGGCGCAGCCGACAAGGTGCATGGCGAGACCATCCCGTTTGCCAACGGCTACACCGCGCTGACGCTGCGCGAGCCGCATGGCGTCACCGGCCACATCGTGCCCTGGAATTACCCAATGCAGATCATCGGCCGCAGCGTGGGTGCGGCGCTGGCGATGGGCAACGCCTGTGTGCTGAAGCCGGCGGAAGAAGCCTGCCTCACCGCACTGGCCTTCGGTCACATCGCGCTGGAAGCCGGCCTGCCGGCCGGTGCGCTGAACATCGTGCCCGGTCTGGGCGAAGAGGCCGGCGCGGCGCTGTCCAGTCACCCTGGCGTGGCCCACCTGTCGTTCACCGGCTCGGTGGCGGTGGGCCAGCTGATCCAGGCTGCGGCGGCGCAGAACACCATCCCGGTCACGCTGGAGCTGGGCGGCAAGAGCCCGCAGATCGTGTTTGCCGATGCCGACCTGGACGCGGCCCTGCCCTTCCTGGTGAACGCCGGCATCCAGAACTGCGGCCAGACCTGTTCGGCCGCCAGCCGCATCCTGGTGCAGCGCCCGGTGTTCGATGAAGTGCGCCGGCGCATGGCCGAGCGCTATGCCGCGCTGCGGGTGGGCCCGGCCATGGACGACCCCGATGTGGGCCCGGTGATCTCGGCCCGCCAGCGCGACACGGTGTTGGGCTTCCTGGCCATCGCCCGCGACACCGGGCTGCAGATCGCCGCGCAGGCCACGCTGCCGGCCAGCCTGCCGGCGGGTGGCTGTTATGTGGCGCCCACCCTGCTGGCTCCCGCCGCGCCCGACCACCGCCTGGCGCAGGAGGAGATCTTCGGCCCGGTGCAGGTGATGATCCCGTTCGACGGCCCCGACCATGGCGAGGCAGAAGCGCTGGCGATCGCCAACGGCACCCACTACGGCCTGGTGGCGGGGGTATGGACCCGCGACGGCGGCCGCCAGCTGCGCATGGCGCGCAAGCTGCACTGTGGCCAGGTGTTCATCAACAATTACGGCGCGGGCGGTGGCATCGAGCTGCCGTTTGGCGGGGTCAAGCATTCCGGCCACGGCCGCGAGAAGGGCTTCGAGGCGCTGTACGGCTTCTCGTCGCTGAAGACCGTGGCCATCAAGCACGACTGAAGGAGACCAGCATGGGGGATCGTTTGAAAAGCAAGGTGGCCATTGTCACCGGGGCGGCGTCGGGCTTTGGCGCTGGCATTGCCGAGAAGTTCGTCGCCGAGGGCGCGCAGGTGCTGATCGCCGACCGCAACCTCGAGGGCGCGCTGGACGTGGCCGCGCGCCTGGGCCCGGCCGCGCGCGCGCTGCGGGTGGACGTGGCCGACGCGGCCGATGTGCAATCCATGATGGAAGCCGCCGAGCTGCACTTCGGCCGCATCGACATCCTGATCAACAACGCCGGTGTCACCCACCTGCCGCAACTGCTGGAAGACGTGAGCGAAGCAGACTTCGACCGCATCTTCCAGGTCAACATGAAGGCGATCTACCTGGCCATGCGTGCCGTGGTGCCGCGGCTCAAGGCCAACCGCCCCGGCCACCGCGGCATCCGTGGCGTGGTGCTGAACGTGGCCAGCACCGCCGGCGTGAGCCCGCGCCCGCGGCTGGGCTGGTACAACGCCAGCAAGGGCTGGGTGATCACCGCCACCCGCGCCAATGCGGTGGAGCTGGCACCGTTCGGCATCCGCGTGGTGGCGCTGAACCCGGTGGCCGGCGAGACACCGCTGCTCAAGAGCTTCATGGGCGAAGACACACCCGAGGTGCGCGCCAAGTTCCTGGCGACCATTCCCATCGGCCGCTTCAGCCAGGCCGATGACCTGGCCAACGCCGCCTGCTATCTGTGCAGCGACGAGGCCAGCATGGTCACCGGCGTGTGCATGGAAGTGGACGGCGGGCGCTGCATCTGACGCGCGTCAGGCTGGCGGCAGATCCGCCGGATCGGGGTGCGCGCGCAGCTGTGCGTTCAACCCGTCGACCACCAGCGCCCAGTCACTGTCCTCGGCGAGCGTCTGGCGGATCAGCGCCGCTTGCGCCGGGTTCCAGAACGGCGCGTCCCGCAGCAGGATGGCGCCGTCCAGCGGGCGATGTTGGCGGATGAACGCACGGATTTCGTGCGGCGCGTTGGGCAGGCCGAGCTGGGCGAACAGCGCTTCCAGGCTGTGGTGGGAGGTGTCCATCGTGCGCTCCTGGCTGGCCGGTCAGCGCGACGCCGCAGCCGCCGGCGCTGCCGCCGCCCCGCGGGTGGTGATCTGCTTGAGCACAGCGCCTTCGGCCACCGAACCGTTGCGCGTGCCTTCGCCCTGCGCCAGCCGCTCGCAGGCGGCGCGCTGATCGTCATTCACACGCTGGCAGCGCAGCAAGGCATTGGCGCGCAGTTGCGCCGCTGTCTCGCCATTGTCCAGGCCATGGCGGCGGGCCTCGGCACGGGCCGCGCCTGCTTCTTTCAGGCAGGTGGCGCGGTCTTGCACAGTGCTGCCAGCGCGGCAGGCCGCAAGCTCTTGCTGGTAGACCGTGTCTGCACTGCGTGGCTGGGCCAGCGCGGTACCGGCAGACAGTGCCAGCAGCAGCGCCGCGAGCAGGGGGCTTGAACGGAGGTGATGCATCGTGGGCTCCTGGGGGCGCGCCGGAAATGTCGGCACCGACCACCATGGTGCAAGCACGGCCTGCGCCAACGCGTCAGCCGCTGCTGGCAACCGGCGTAGGACGGCAAGCCGACCGCAGCCGTCCCCCGCAACGCCATCTGCCCTGCCGGGCCCGCAGTGCCATCAGCCCTGCCGCCATCACCGCTGCAGCACCGCCGCCATCGCCGCAGCTGTGCGCTCCACATTGCCGGTGTTGAGCCCCGCCACGCAGATGCGGCCCGAGCGGATCAGGTACACCGCGTGTTCTTCGCGCAACTGGTCTACCTGCACCGCGCTCAGGCCGGTGTAGCTGAACATGCCGCGCTGGCTGAGGAAGTAGCTGAAATCACGCTCCGGCGCCAGCGCCGTCAGCCGGGCATGCAGCGCCACCCGCATGGTGGCGATGCGTTCGCGCATGGCGGCCAGCTCGGCCTGCCACAGCGCGCGCAGGTCGGTATCGCCCAGCACATGGGCGACGATCTTGCCGGCATGGATGGCGGGGCTGGAATAGATGCGCCGCACGGTGAAGCGCAGCTGGCCCAGCACCAGCGCGGCCTCGGCTGGCGTGGCACACACCGCGCTGAGCGCGCCGCAGCGCTCGCCGTACACGCTCATGCTCTTGGAAAACGAGTTGGCCACGAAGTAGGTCAGGCCGGCGTCGGCCAGAGCCCGCACCGCATAGGCGTCTTCGTCGATGCCGTCGCCGAAGCCCTGGTAGGCCAGGTCCAGGTAGGGCAGCAGTTCGCGCTCGCGCAGCACCGGGATCAGCGCGTCCCACTGGGCCGGGCTCAGGTCCACGCCGGTGGGGTTGTGGCAGCAGGCATGCAGCAGCACGATGCTGTGCGCGGGCAGGCCGCGCAGGCACACCAGCATGGCGTCGAAGCGCAGGCCGCCGGTGGCGCTGTCGTAGTACGGATAAGTGTTCACCTGGAAGCCGCTGCCCTCGAACATCGCCCGGTGGTTGTCCCAGGTCGGGTCGCTGACCCACACCGCTGCGCCGGGCAGCCAGGTCTGGAGGAAATCGGCGCCCACCTTCAGCCCGCCCGAACTGCCCACCGTCTGGATGGTGGCCACGCGGCCGGCGGCAAGCGCAGGGTGGTCAGCACCCAGCAGCAGTTTGGTCACTTCGGCGCGGCAGGTGGCGTCGCCCTCCATCGGCAGATAGGGCTTGGCGCCGCCAGCGGCCAGGATGCGCGATTCGGCCGCCTGCACGCTGGGCAGCACCGGCAGGCGGCCCTGCTCGTCGAAGTAGATGCCGATCGACAGGTTGACCTTCTGCGGCCGGGCATCGGCGTGGAAGGCGTCGACCAGGGCGAAGATCGGGTCGCCCGCATAGGGCTGGATGTGCTCGAACATCAGTGGCTCCAGGATTGAGCCGCTGATTATCCCGGGTGCAGGAAGGCAACACGGCCGATCCCAAGTTTGTCGCTTGGCCGTTCAATCCGTCATGAAATCATAGACTTAGAGCGGTGTTTCCGCGCAGACGGCACGACGCTTTGTTTTGACCGGGCGGTCACCGAGGCGGGCGGGGAGCTGCTGGCTCAGACCAGCACGCGGTGGGCGCGCCCCGGCTTGGGGTCGCGCTTGAGCTGGGTGCCCAGCGTTTGATGGCGTGGCTTGCGGCGCGTGGCCTTGCGCACGTGCGCGCATCAGCCGTCGCGGCGCTGCAGGGTCACCGTCACCCGGTGCTGCGTGGCCAGCGTCTGGCGCAGCGTGTTCCAACTGTCGTTGATGCCACGTCGCTTGAGCTGCAGCCGCAGCGTGTGCACGAAGTGACAGGCCAGCACGCTGATGAACAAGTGCCCTTCGACGCGCCGGCCCACGGCGTCGTGCTGTGCGGCGCGCGCGTACCGCTGTTTGGCATGACAACGTCGGCCCCGGCGCCGGGGGCCGCTTCCAAGACAGCCGCAGACCCGCCTGGCGGGGGGTGCCGCGTACCTGCGGTGCCGGGTGCCCGATTACCCGAGCGCGGCCTCGATGTCGGCGGCCAGCTTGGCCGGGGCGTCCTGCGGTGCGTAGCGCTTGATCACCCGGCCGTCGCGGCCGACCAGGAACTTGGTGAAGTTCCACTTGATGCCCTTGCTGCCCAGCAGCCCCGGCGCTTCGTCCTTCAGCCAGGCGAACAGCGGATGGGCGTTCGCGCCATTGACGTGGGTCTTGGCCATCATCGGGAAGCTGACGCCGTAGTTCATCTGGCAGAAGCTGGCGATCTGGTCGTTGCTGCCCGGGTCCTGGCCGCCGAACTCGTTGCTGGGAAAGCCCAGCACCACCAGGCCGCGGTCGCGGTAGGTGGCCCACAAGGTTTCCAGCCCGGCGAACTGCGGCGTGAAGCCGCAGGCGCTGGCAGTGTTGACGATCAGCAGCACGTGGCCGGCGTGGTCGGCCAGGCGCACGGTCTTGCCGCTGATGTCCAGGGCTTCGATGTCGGGCAGGGTGGATGGGGGCATGGCTGGACACGGCAGAGATGAGGAGGGGATGTCATCGTATCCCCGACGTTTGGCCGCCATGGCGCCGCTGGTGCTGGCGCCCCGCTGGCGGCCGGGCCATACTGGCCGACTTGCATTCACCGCCTGGCCATGCCCGTTCCTATTCCGGTCGCCATCCTCGGCTTCAGCAGCTTCGACCGCAAGGCGCTGGCGTCGTACTTCCAGCGCGGCGGCCGCAGCCAGCCGCGCTACCAGCATGTGCTCAATGCCGACCTGGCCGACCTGGTGATCGCCGACGCGGACGAGCCCGGCGTGCTGGATCTGCTACAGACCCTGGGCCGCCTGCAGGACGCGCTGTTCATCGGCGCGCTGGCCCCGGCCGAGGCCGCCGCCTGGATGATGCGGCCGATCGACCAGACCCAGGTGCTGCGCGAGCTCGATGCCCTGATGTCGCGGCGCGACAACCCACGCTCGTCGCCGCTGCCGTTGACACTGCCCAGCAGCCTGGGGCGCGGTGCCTTGCGCACGGTCGGCACCATCGGCGCGCTGGAGCTGCCGGATCTGCCCACCCGCCGGGCCGGTGACGGCAACCCGCCGCCGCGCCGCCACTCCGAACAGCCGGCCCCGCTCGACGCCCGCCGGCGTGAACTGGAAGCGCTGCGCCGCCCGCAGGTCGCGCCACGCGCGCTGCTGGTCGACGACAGCGAGGTGGCGCTGCACTTTCTCAAGCGCCAGTTGCAGGGCTATGGTGTCGAGGTCGATCTGGCACGCGACAGTGACCGTGCACTCGATTTGCTCACCCACCATGTCTACGGCCTGGTGTTCCTGGATGTGGACCTGGGCCCGCACAGCCGCACCGACGGGCTCACGCTGTGCCACCAGGTACGCTACCGGCTACAGCACCCGGGCGGGCGGGCGCCAATGGTGGTGATGGTGTCGGCCTTTCATGATCAGGTCGACCAGGTGCGTGGCACCCTGGCCGGTGCAGAGGCCTACCTTGGCAAGCCGCTGGCCCTGCCTGCGCTCGACCGCCTGCTGGGCCGCCAGGGCCTGTACCGGCCCTTGGCGCTGCCAGGGCAACCTGGCCAGCCTGAAAGTGGCGGGCCACGTCCGGGCCGGCGTCCGTAGGCGTTTGCCTGGTCAGTCGCGCTGTACTGTCGCCAGCAGCG
Source organism: Burkholderiales bacterium (assembly GCA_038218895.1). Classification (GTDB taxonomy): domain Bacteria; phylum Pseudomonadota; class Gammaproteobacteria; order Burkholderiales; family Burkholderiaceae_C; genus Pseudaquabacterium. Next base: position 11,965 of record JBBRJU010000002.1, on the reverse strand, counting down.
CAGCGCCCAGGATCATCAGCGCTCCCAGCGCCTCGCGCCAGCCCACGCTGCCCGCGCCCAGCGCCAGCGCCGATGCGCTGGCGAAAAACACCTCGCTGATCATCACCACCGCCGTGGTGTTGGCCGGCAGCCGTGCCGCGCCGTACTGCAGCGCGAGGTTCGACACCAGGAACCAGGCCGCCAGGCCCAGCGCAGCCAGGCCCCAGCCCCAGGCCAGCAGTGGTGGCGAGGGGGCCAGCCCGGTGGCCGTGAGCGAGGCCGCCAGCGCCAGCGACACCACGGCGCCACCCACGAACATGGCCAGCGCGCGCACTGATTCAGGCTGCCGGGCCTCGCGCCGCAACATCACGTTGTTCAGCGCAAAACAGAAGCCGCCCAGCAGGCCCAGCAGATCCGGCAGCACATTCGGCAACAGACTTGGCAGCAGGCCCGGCGCCAGGCCGGCCCCGGCTGGCGCGGCCGGTGGGCCGCCGGTCGGCCACAGCACCACCATCGCGCCGGCCAGGGCCAGTGCCACCCGCATGGCGCCACGGCTGCTGATGCGCTCGCCCAGCAGCAGGCGCGACAGCAGAACCGTCCACAGCGGCATCAGGTAGAACAACAGCACCACCCGCACCACGTCGCCGATGCTCACCGCCCAGTTGAAGCAGGCGTTGGTGCCGCCCGCAGCCAGCACCAGCCACCACAGCGAGCGTGTGCGCAGCAACTGCCCGGCGGCCCCCGGCCGGGCCAGCAGCAGCACCACCACTGCGATGCTGTAGATGCAGCCGGTCAGCCACAGCGGGTGCAGCCCCAGCGCGCCCAGCTGGCGAAACGGCCACCAGCTCACGCCCCAGGTGAAGGCGTTGAACACCAGCGCGCCCACTGCCAGCCAGCGGCTGGCGCCCTGCAAGGTGGTGCCTGTCAATGCTTGTCCGTGCGGGCGATGGCGAGCAAGCGTTCGACCTCGTCGCGGTGGTCGATGCAGTTGCGCTGGTGCCAGCGGCGGATCAGCCACATCACGGCGGACACGCTGAGGCCCAGCACCGCAATGGCGGTGAAAGCCGACAGCCCCCACTTGACCATGCCGGTGTAGAGCGCGCCCAGCGCCAGGATGCAGGCCTGCTCGTTGAAGTTCTGCACCGCGATCGACCGGCCGGCGCCCATCAGGTTGTGGCCGCGGTGCTGCAGCAGCGCGTTCATCGGCACCACCAGATAGCCGCACACCGCGCCCATCATGATCAGGAACGGCACCGCTGCCCAGAGATTGGTGAGGAAGTTCAGACCGATCATCAGGAAGCCGACCGCAATCCCCAGAGGCAGCACGCCCACCGCGCGGTCGAGCTTCAGGGTCAGCGAGGCCACCACCGCGCCGATCACCGAGCCCAGGATCACCACCCCCGCCAGGTTGGACGCCTGCATCGTGCTGTAGCCCAGCGCTGCGGCGGCCCAGGCAAACACGATCACCCGCAGGTTGCCGAACACCCCCCACAGCAGCGTGGTGGTGGCCAGCGAGATCTGGCCCAGCTTGTCGGCCCACAGGCGTGAATTGCACTGCGCAAAATCACGCACCAGCGCGGCCGGGTTCATCGTCAGCGGCCGCAGCGGCGACTCGGTGCGCGGAATGTAGAGGTTGAAGATGGCTGCCACGATGTAGACCAGCACCATGGTGGCGATCGCGGCCTCGGGCGGCGTGTCCACGCCGGTGTCCAGGCCGGGGAAGTCGAAGCCCAGCAGCACGCCCGACAGGCGCGGGCCGATCAGCTGCCCGCCCACCAGGATGCCCAGGATGATCGAGCCGATCGTCAGGCCCTCGATCCAGCCGTTGGCCTTGACCAGCTGCGACGGTGGCAGCAGCTCGGTGAGAATGCCGTACTTGGCCGGCGAATAGGCTGCGGCGCCCAGCCCCACCACGGCGTAGGCCAGCAGCGGGTGGCTGCCGAACAGCATCATCAGGCAGCCCAATACTTTGATGCTGTTGCTGATGAACATCACCCTGCCCTTGGGCACGGCGTCGGCAAACGCGCCCACGAACGGCGCCAACAGCACATAGAACAGCGCGAACATCGGCGCCAGTGCCGGCACCTGCCAGGGCGGTGCGTTTGACGTCCTGAGCAATTCAATGGCAGCCACCAGCAGCGCGTTGTCAGCCAGCGAGCTGAAGAACTGCGCCGACATGATGGTGTAGAAGCCTTTTTTCATCCGCTTTCCGGCCCGCTGCTGGCTGTGCTGCCGGTGGGGGAAGGGCCCCCACCGTTGTCTCCGATCGGTACGCAAGGGGGCCAGGCTGGCAGCACCGTGCATGCCACCCGGGAGGCTTTGCCCGGGTGCGGCGCGGTTATAGCATGCACCCCCGCATGCATTTCCGCACGCACCCCAGCACGCACCCTGGCACCAGCAGCGTGCGCGCCGGCCGCGCTGTCAGAATTGCCGCTGCGCAGCCGGCGCTGCCGCCAACCCAGCCCGACCCCACCGTGCCACGCCCGATCGAAGCCCTGATCCACCCAGACGCACTGGCCCACAACCTGGCCCGCGCTGCTGCGCATGCACCCGACGCCCGGGTGTGGGCGGTGGTCAAGGCTGACGCCTACGGCCACGGCATCGAACGCGCCTTTGCCGGGCTGCGCGGCGCTGATGGCTTTGCCCTGCTCGACCTGGCCGAGGCCGAGCGGCTGCGCGCGCTGGGCTGGCGCGGCCCCATCTTGCTGCTCGAAGGCGCGTTCGAGCCGCGCGACCTGGAGCTGTGTTCGCGCCTGAACCTGTGGCATGTGGTGCACTGCGAAGCGCAGATCGACTGGCTGGCGCGCCACAAGACCCACGCGCCGCACCGGGTGTTCCTCAAGATCAACAGCGGCATGAACCGCCTGGGTTTCTTGCCAGCCGCCTTCCGCCAGGGCTGGACGCGGCTGAACACACTGCCGCAAGTTGACGAGATCTCGCTGATGACGCACTTCAGTGACGCCGACGGCCCGCGCGGCATCGCCCACCAGGTGGCGGCTTTCCAGGCGGCCACGCACGACCTGCCGGGCGAGCGCAGCATCAGCAACAGCGCTGCGGTGCTGCGCCACCTGGGCCCGGGCGGCGGGGCCAGCCAGGTGGGCAACGACTGGGTGCGCGCCGGCATCCTGTGCTATGGCAGCGCGCCTGATTTTCCGCAGCATGACAGTGCCCACTGGCAGTTGCAGCCGGCGATGACGCTGCGTGCCCGCCTGATCGGCACACAGGACTTGCAGCCCGGCGACACCGTGGGCTATGGCAGCAGCTTTGCTGCCAGCGCGGCCATGCGCATCGGCGTGGTGGCCTGCGGCTATGCCGACGGCTACCCGCGGCTGTGCCCCACCGGCACACCGGTGCTGGTGGACGGCGTGCGCTGCCGCACCGTGGGCCGGGTGTCGATGGACATGCTCACGGTCGATCTGAGCCCCGTGCCCGGCGCCGGCATCGGCAGCGATGTGACGCTGTGGGGCCGCAGCCCGACCTTCGCCCAGGACGGCGCCGTGCTGCCCATCGACGAGGTGGCCGCCGCCGCCGGCACCATCGGCTACGAGCTGATGTGCGCACTGGCGCCACGTGTGCCGGTGCGCCTGGCCGACCGCTGACCGGCGCAGGCCGGCCGGGCCGCCACGGGCGGCACAATGCCCGGCAATGGCCAAGGACAAGACCCAGTACACCTGCAATGCCTGCGGCGCCAGCAGCGCCAAGTGGCTGGGCAAATGCCCCGGCTGCGGCGAATGGAACACGCTGGAAGAAACCGTCGCCGAAGCCAGTGGCGCCGCCCGACACCGCTACCAGAGCCTGGCCAAGGCCCAGGCAGTGACCACGCTGTCGCAGATCGAGGCGGCCGAAGTCGAGCGCACGCCCACCGGCCAGCCCGAGCTCGACCGGGTGCTGGGCGGCGGCATCGTCGAAGGCGGCGTGGTGCTGATCGGGGGCGACCCCGGCATCGGCAAGAGCACCCTGCTGCTGCAGGCCGCCGAGACGCTGTCGACCCAGGTGAAGGTGCTGTATGTCACCGGCGAGGAAAGCGGCGCCCAGGTGGCGCTGCGCGCCCGGCGCCTGGGCCTGGCCGGCACCCAGTTGCGGGTGCTGGCCGAAATCCAGCTGGAAAAGATCCAGGCCGCACTGGCTGCTGAAGCCCCCGCCTTCTGCGTCATCGATTCGATCCAGACGGTGTATTCCGACCAGCTGACCAGCGCGCCCGGCAGCGTGGCCCAGGTGCGTGAATGCGCGGCCCAGCTCACCCGCACCGCCAAGGCCAGCGGCTGCGCCATCGTGCTGGTGGGCCATGTGACGAAGGAAGGTGCACTGGCCGGCCCGCGTGTGCTGGAACACATCGTCGACACGGTGCTGTATTTCGAGGGCGACACCCACAGCAGCTACCGGCTGGTGCGGGCGATCAAGAACCGCTTCGGCGCGGTCAATGAGATCGGCGTGTTCGCGATGACCGAGCGCGGCTTGAAGGGCGTCAGCAACCCCAGCGCGATCTTCCTGTCGACCCACGGCGCGCCAGTGCCCGGCAGCTGCGTGCTCGTCACGCTGGAGGGCACCCGCCCGTTGCTGGTGGAGATCCAGGCGCTGGTCGACAGCGGCGGGCCCAGCCCGCGCCGGCTGAGCGTGGGCCTGGAGCGTGACCGCCTGGCGATGCTGCTGGCGGTTCTTCACCGCCATGCCGGCGTGCAGTGTGGTGACCAGGACGTGTTCGTCAACGCGGTGGGCGGTGTGCGCATCTCCGAGCCGGCGGCCGATCTGGCGGTGCTGCTGGCCATCCAGGGCAGCTTGCGTGGCAAGGCGCTGCCCAGCGGCTTCTTCGCCTTCGGCGAGGTCGGCCTGGCCGGTGAGGTGCGGCCCGCCCCGCGCGGGCAGGAGCGGCTGAAGGAGGCCGCCAAGCTGGGCTTTTCCATCGCCCTGGTGCCCCGCGCGAATGCGCCGAAGAGGCCGATCGACGGGCTCACGGTGCATGCGGTCGAGCGCATTGAAGAAGCGATCGCCGTGGTGCGCGGGCTTTAGCCGCGCACCACGTCAGACACAGGCAGGGCAGGCATGGATGCAAGACTGGGATGGGCGCTGGCGGTGGCCGCCGTGGCGCTGGGCTACCTGCAATACGGCTGGCAGGGTGTGCTGCTGGCGCTGTCGGTGATCGTCTTCTGGCTGCTGCTGCAATTCACCCGCGCCTTGCGGGCGATGCGCACTGCCGGTGGTGCGCCGGTGGGCCATGTGGCGAGCGCGGTGATGCTGCAGGCCCGGCTGAAGACCGGCATGCGGCTGATGGACATCATCTTGCTGACCCGCAGCCTGGGCGAGAAGCTGGCCGACGACCCCGAGACCTTCCGCTGGACCGATGGGTCAGGCGCTGCGGTGACGGTCGAACTCGTCAACGGCCGCTGCGTGCGCTGGGCGCTGGCGCGGCCGGCCGAACCCGGTGCCGTGCCGGGCCCTGCCGGCTAGAATCCGCCGCTTTCATCCGCACACGCACCGAGGAATTTCGATGTCCATGTCCGACCGCGACGGCAAGATCTGGATGGACGGGCAGATGGTCGATTGGCGCGACGCCAAGATCCATGTGCTCAGCCACACCCTGCACTACGGCTGCGGCGCCTTCGAAGGCGTGCGGGCCTACAACACCGCCCAGGGCACCGCCATCTTTCGCCTGCAGGAGCACACCGAGCGCTTGTTCAACAGCGCCAAGATCCTGCGCATGAAGATCCCGTTCACGCCCGACCAGGTGATGCAGGCGCAGCTGGACGTGGTGCGCGAGAACAAGCTGGAAAGCTGCTACCTGCGCCCGCTGGTGTGGATCGGCGACGAAAAACTGGGCGTCAGCCCCAAGGGCAACACCATCCACCTGATGGTGGCAGCCTGGCCCTGGGGCGCCTACCTGGGCGAAGAAGGCCTGGCGCGCGGCATCCGCGTCAAGACCAGCAGCTACACCCGCCACCACGTCAACATCACGATGACGCAGGCCAAGGCGGTGAGCAACTACACCAACAGCATCCTGGCCAACATGGAAGCCACCGACGAAGGCTATGACGAGGCCCTGCTGCTCGACGTCTCGGGCTTCGTCAGTGAAGGCGCGGGCGAGAACCTGTTCATCATCAAGAAAGGCGTGGTCTACACGCCCGACCTGTCGGCCGGGGCGCTCAACGGCATCACCCGCGACACCATCTTCAACATCTGCAACGACCTGGGGCTGACGCTGAAAGAAAAGCGCATCACCCGCGACGAGGTCTACATCTGCGACGAAGCCTTCTTCACCGGCACGGCTGCTGAAGTGACGCCGATCCGCGAGCTGGACCGCATCGAGCTCGGCAAGGGGTCGCGCGGGCCGATCACCGAGAAGATCCAGTCGGCCTTCTTCGACATCGTCAACGGCCGCAACCCCAAGTACGCCGAGTGGCTCAGCAAGGTGTGACGCCATGAGCGCCCCTGTCGCTGTCGTCGAAGTGACTGCCGAGGACGTGCAGGGCCCCGGCGTGGTGGCCTGCCCCAACCCGAAGATGGCCCTGTGGAGCACCCATCCCAAGGTGTTCATCGACGTGGCCACCACCGGCGAAGGCAAGTGCCCCTACTGCGGCACGGTCTACCGGCTCAAGGCGGGCGAGAAGCTGCACGCGCACTGACGGCGCTGGCCGGACGGCACGCACCTATGTCGTTGCCCACTGCGCTGCCACCGCCTGACCGGCTGCTGGCGCTGGCACACGCGGCGCTGCTGGCCCACCTGGACCGTGACGATCCGGCGCATGCCGTCGGCCTGCTGCTGGCCGACCTGGGCCAGGCGTGCGGCCGCCAGGTGTGGTTGGATGGCGCACCGGATGACCACCCTGGCCATGCCGACGATGGCACGCTGACCCTGCCGCTGCAGCGCCTGGGCAAGGCGCTGGGGCGCTTGTGCCTGCACCCGGGCGGCGATCTGGCGGCTGCACCGGCCGCCGCCGCACTGCGGGCAGTCACCGACACCCTGGCCGCCCTGCTGCAGCGCAGCCACACCAGCACGCAGCCCACTGCCGGGCCCGAGGCCGCCAGTGGCGGCGCGCTGGTGCGGGCGGCGCTGCGTGGCGCCGGCACCTTCGTGTGGGAGTGGCACATCGCCAGTGACCGCCTGGGCGACATCGATGAAGGCTTCGCGCAACTGGGCTACCCGCCTGCGCCCGGCCGCCGCACTCAGCGCGACTGGGATGCCGTGATCCACCCCGACGACCGCGCCGCCAACCACCAGGCCTATCTGCGCCATGCCGCCGGCGAGGCCGACGACTACGAACACGTCTACCGCGCCCAGGCGGCCGATGGCAGCTGGCGCTGGCTGCAGGAGCGCGGGCGCATCGTCGAGTGGGCCACCGACGGCGCGCCGCTGCGCATGGTGGGCGTGCAGGCCGACATCACCAGCCGGCGCCTGGCCGATGCCGCCGCCAGCGCCGCTACGCTGCGGCTGGGCAAGATCGCCGTGCATGTGCCCGGCGCGCTGTTCCAGTTCCAGCGTGACGACGACGGCCATGGCTGCTTCCCCTACATCAGCGCGCGCAGCGTGGCGCTGTTCGGCGTGCCGCCCGACGAACTGGCCACTGACGCCAGCCGGCTGCTGCGCCGGGTGGAATTGGCGCAGCGCGCGGCGGTGATGGCCGGCATCGACGCATCGGGCGTGTCAATGCTGCCCTGGGTGCAGGAGTTCCAGGTGCGCCGGCCCGACGGCGCGCTGCGCTGGATCCGCGGCAGCGCCACGCCCCAGCTTGAACCTGACGGCCAGGTGCTGTGGCACGGCTACTTCGAGGATCTGACCGAGTGGCGTGCCCTGGCCCACGCCGACCAACGCCAGCGGGTGGCCGAGGCGGCCAACCTGGCCAAGAATGAATTTCTCTCGCGCATGAGCCATGAGCTGCGCACGCCGCTGAACGCGGTGCTGGGCTTCGCCCAGCTGATGGGGCTGGACAAGGCGGCGCCGCTGGCCGAAGGGCAACAGCGCCGGCTGGCGCTGATCCGCCAGTCAGGCGAGCACCTGCTGGCGATGATCGACGACCTGCTCGACCTCACCAGCATCGAGGCCGGGCGCCTGCCGCTGGCGCCGCAGGCGATCGACCTGCGCCCGCTGGCCGACGATGCACTGGCCATGGTGCAGGCCGCCGCACGCCGCCCTGACCTGAGCCTGGCCTGCGAGGGCGACGGCCTGCAGGCCTGGGCCGACCGCACCCGGCTGCGCCAGGTGCTGATCAACCTGCTGAGCAACGCCATCAAGTACAACCGCCCGGGTGGCCACGTGCGGGTGCGGTTGCTGACCGACGGTGACCGGGCGCTGGTGCAGGTGCACGACACCGGCCCGGGCCTCAGCCCCGAGGAATGCGCCCAGCTGTTCGAGCCCTTCAACCGCCTGGGCCAGGCCAAGGGGCCGGTGGAGGGCACCGGCATCGGCCTGACCGTCAGCCACAACCTGGTGCGCCTGATGGGCGGGCAGATCACGGTGCAGAGCACGCCGGGCGTGGGCAGCTGCTTCAGCGTCAGCCTGCCGATTTCGCCCGATGCGCCTGAAGCGCCTGAAGCGCCTGACACGCCTGACACGCCTGACACGCCTGACGTGCCTGACGCGCCCGGCGCGCCTTGAGCGTGCCTCCGCCCCGGGTTGCTCAGGGCACCAGCTTGCCGTAGAACACCACCGGGCCGGTGGGCTGGCCGGTGGGCGACCCGCCGGCCGGTTCCACGCTGACAGCCATGTGGTCGATGCCGCTGCCCTTCAGGCCGCCGGGCAGGGCGCCGGGCCGCAGCACGGTGACGCCGTCGCTGCGGATCAGGCCCAGTGACTTGGGCTTGCCTTCGGCCGGCGCCCACCACAGCTCCAGCGTGCGATCGGTCTGCAGCGCCACCGGCAGCACCGGACGTGCCACTGCCGCGCGGCCGTCGGCGCTGAAGCTGGCCACCACGCTGCCGGCCAGCGCCGGGCCGTTGCCGGTGGGCTGCAGCACCACCATCACGGGCGGCTGCGGCGCATCGGGCCGGGCCAGCAGCACCGCCAGCGAGACAGCCGCCACCGTGGCCAGGCCCGACGCCGCCCGCCAGAACGCCAGGCCGCGCCACCAGGCCAGGGGCATTGCGGCCGGTGCGGCCGCTGAGGCCGCTGGGGCCGCCGGGGCGCTTGCCGGCCACAGGCGCTGCTCGATGCGGGCCCAGGTGTGCGCCGGGGGCGTTTGCTCGTCGATCACCGCAGTCAGCGGCATCAGGCGGGCCTGCCAATCGGCCACCGCCGCACGCAGCGCCGGGTGGCCGGGCAGCAGCGCCTCGAAGCGGCGGCGCGCGGCGCCGCGCAGCGTGCCGGCCACGTACTGTGCCGCCAGGGCGTCGGCCAGGGGTTTGTTGGCGTAGTCCATTTCAGATCCCCACGGTGCCGTCACCAGCATCGCGCTGGGCGGCCCGTTCCAGGCAGGTCTTCAGCGTCAGCAGCGCGCGGCGCACCCAGCTCTTCACCGTGCCCAGCGGCTGGCGCAGCTGGTCGGCCACCTCGGCATGCGACAGGCCGTCGAAGAAGGCCAGCGCCACGCTTTGGCGCTGCTGCGCGCTCAAGCCCTGCATGCAGTGGGCGAGCTGGCGTGCATCGCTGGCGCGCTCCAGCAAGGCCGCAGGGCCGGGTGCTTCGTCGGCCAGGCGCTCGGCGGCATCGGGGCGGTCGTCGTCGTCATCGTGGTGCAGGGATTCCATGCGCGGCTGCGCCCGCGCCCGGCGCAGGCTGTCGATGGCCTTGTTGCGGGCGATGTGGGTGAGCCAGGTCAGTGGCTGAGCGCGCTGGGCGTCGAAGCTGCCAGCGGCCTTCCAGGCGTTGACATACACCTCCTGCAGCAGGTCTTCGGCCAGGTCGCGGTCGCGCTGGATGCGCAGGATCACCGCGAACAGGTGGCCGCTGCTGAGGTCGTAGACACGCCGGAAGGCGGCGCGGTCACCGAGCCCGCTGCGCGCGAGCAGTTGCGCCAGCTCCTGGCTGCGTTCGGTCCAGTCGGTCTGCGGGGTCTTCATCTGCCATGGGCCCTGGTTGCATTGCGCCGGTGCGGGCGGAGGCGCTGCCTACAATCCGCGGCCATGCCGCGTACGAACGAATTCATCCTCACCCTGGCGTGCCGGGACACCACCGGCATTGTCTATGCCGTTTCCGGCCTGCTGTACCAGGCCGGCTGCAACATCATCGATTCACAGCAGTTCGGTGATGTGCAGGGCGAAGATGCCACGGGTCTGTTTTTCATGCGGGTGCATTTCCAGGCGCCCCCGCACCTGGCCGACGTGGCCATGCTGGAGAACCTGTTCAACCATGTACGCACGCAGCATGCAATGGATGCGCGCTTCCATGCGGTGGTGCAGCGCCCGCGGCTGCTGCTGATGGTGAGCACCCATGGCCATTGCCTGAACGACCTGCTGTTCCGCTGGAAGAGCGATCAGCTGGCGGTCGACATCCCGGCCATCGTCTCAAACCACCCCAACTATGCCGCGTTGGCCGACAGTTATGGCATCCCGTTCCACCACCTGCCGCTGCCCACCGGGGCCGACGCCGCCACCAAGCGCGCGCAGGAGCAGCAGGTGGAAGCCATCATCGCGCGTGAGCGCATCGACCTGGTGGTGCTGGCGCGCTACATGCAGATCCTGAGCCCGGATTTCTGCGCTGCGCTCAAGGGCCGGGCGATCAACATCCACCACAGCTTCCTGCCCAGCTTCAAGGGCGCCAAGCCCTATTTCCAGGCCCATGCCCGCGGCGTGAAGCTGATCGGCGCCACTGCGCACTACGTCACCGCCGATCTGGACGAAGGCCCGATCATCGAGCAGGACGTGGAGCGGGTGGACCACGCCATGTCGGCCGAGCAGATCACCGCCATGGGCCGGGATGTGGAATGCGTGGTGCTGGCGCGTGCGGTGCGCTGGCATGTCGAGCGCCGGGTGCTGATGAACGGCCACAAGTCGGTGATCTTCCGCTGAAGGGCCCCGCCGCCATGCCGATCAACCCGCCCCGTACCGCCCACCTGATGGCCTCGCCCGATGATGTCGAGGCCCAGTTCTACGAGGCCCTGCGCGAGGCCGACCTCGTCAAGCTGATGGCGCTGTGGGCCGACGACGACGAGGTGTTCTGTGTGCACCCCGGCGGCCCGCGGGTGGTGGGCCCGCAGGCGATCCGCGCGGCCTTCGAGGCGGTGTTCGCCAACAGCGGCCGCATCCTGGCCCAGCCGGAGCGGGTGCGGCGGGTGCAATCGCTCGACAGCGCGGTGCACAACCTGGTCGAGCGCATCACGCTGCACACCACCGAGGGCACGCGCATCGGCTTCGTGGTGGCGACCAACGTCTACCTCAAGACAGCGCAGGGCTGGCGCATGGTGGCCCACCATGCCAGCCCCGGCACCGCCCAGGAGGCGCCCGAGATCGTCGAATCACCATCGGTCCTGCATTGACGCCGGTGGCGATGCAGGGGTTCCGCGCGCCCTGGTGGTTGCCCGGCGGCCATGCCCAGACCATCTGGGCCGCCAAGCTGGCCCGCCACGCGCCCGGGCCGGTTCCGCGCTGGCAGCGTGAGCGCTGGGCCACGCCCGATGCCGACTTCATCGACGTCGACCTGCTCGACGCGCCGGCACCGGCCGATGCGCCGCTGCTGGTGCTGTTCCACGGTCTCGAAGGCTCGTCGGCCAGCCACTATGCCCAGGCCTTTGCGCGCTGGGCCGCTGGCGCGGGCGTGCGGCTGGTGGTGCCGCACTTCCGCGGCTGCTCGGGCCCGCTGAACCTGGCGCCACGCGCCTACCACTCGGGTGATTTCGAGGAGATCGGCTGGATCCTCGGGCGGTTGCGTGCGCGCTGTGCTGCGCCGCTGCAGGCGGTGGGCATCTCGCTGGGCGGCAACGCGCTGCTGCGCTGGGCGCAGGAGGCCGGCGACAGCGCTGCGGCCGTGGCCAGCGCGGTGGCGGCGGTGTGCGCGCCGGTGGACCTGGCTGCCAGCGGGCAGGCCATCGGTCGCGGCTTCAACCGTCAGGTCTACACCCGC
>JBBRJU010000001.1:0-37707 GCA_038218895.1 Burkholderiales bacterium | reverse complement strand
GACGCTGTCGGCCGGCGCGCGGGCGATGAGCAAGCGCGGCGTCATCGTCCGCCGCCTCGACGCGATCGAGAGCCTCGGCAGCATGAATGTCCTGTGCACCGACAAGACCGGCACCCTGACCGAGGGCACGATCGTGCTGCGTGATGTGCTCGACGGCACCGGCGCCCCGTCCGACGGCGCGCGGCATCTGGCGTTCCTGAACGCAGCCTTCGAGACCGGCATCGACAACCCGCTCGATGCGGCCATCGTGGCGGCCGGTGAAGGCGCCGGGCTCTCGACCGCAGGCTACGCCAAGGTCGACGAGATTCCCTACGACTTCGTGCGCCGCAGGCTGACTATCGTTGTAGCGCCGGAAGGGGCGGCGCAACACCTGATGGTGACCAAGGGCGCGTTTGCCGAAGTGCTGGACAGCTGCACGGCGGTAGAGGCTGACGGCGCGGATGCGCCGATGGATCCGGCGCGGCGCGCCGCACTCGACACGCTGTTCGAGGCCCGCAGCGCCGAGGGTCTGCGGGTGCTGGCGATGGCCACCCGCAACTTTGCCCCCCGGCCCGATTACGACCGCGGCGACGAGCGCGCCATGACCTTTCGCGGCTTTCTGATCTTTCAGGACCCGCCCAAGGCCGAGGCCGCGCAGGCCATCGCCGATATGGCGCGGCTGGGGATCGCCGTCAAGGTGATCAGCGGCGACAACCGCCATGTGACCGCGCACGTGGCCCAGGCCGTGGGCATGAACGCGAAGGCCATGTTGACCGGCGAGGCGATCGCCGCAATGCGCGACGAGGCGCTGTGGCATCTGGCGCCGCAAACCGATCTGTTCGTGGAAATCGACCCCCAGCAGAAGGAACGCATCGTCCGCGCCCTGCAACGCACCGGCCATTCAGTCGGCTATCTGGGCGACGGCATCAACGACGCCCCTGCCCTGCACGCCGCCGATGTCGGCATCTCGGTGGCCGAGGCGGTGGATGTGGCGCGCGAAAGCGCCGACATCATCCTTCTGACCCGCGATCTCGACGTTCTGCGCGCGGGCGTCGAAGAGGGGAGACGAACCTTTGCCAACACGCTGAAATACATCGCGATCACCACCAGCGCAAACTTCGGCAACATGGTCTCGATGGCGCTGGCGGCGCCGCTGCTGCCGTTCCTTCCGCTGGCCGCCAAGCAGATCCTGCTCAACAACTTCCTGTCGGACCTGCCCTCGATGGCGATTGCCAGCGATGCGGTCGACCCGGAACGGGTGACGCAGCCACAGCGCTGGAACATCCGAGAAATCCGAAAATTCATGATCGTGTTCGGGCTGATCAGCTCGGTCTTCGACCTGATCACCTTCGGGCTGCTGCTCTGGGTCTTTCACGCCGACGAGGCGACGTTCCAGACCTCGTGGTTCCTGATCTCGCTGCTGACCGAACTTGCCGTCGTGCTCGTGTTGCGCACGCACAGGCCGGTCTTCCGCAGCCGCCCCAGCCGGCTCCTGCTGTGGTCGACGCTTGCCGTCCTGGTGCTGGCCTTCGCGGTCCCCTACCTGGGGGGCCTGAGTGCGGTCTTCGGCTTCGTGCCGCTGTCTGGCGGTCAGTTGATCGGGATCGTCCTGATCCTCATCGGCTACATCGTTGCGACAGAAGTGGCGAAGGCATGGTTCTTTCGCACCGGTTGCCCGGCACCGCCCTCCTCAGCCTCTGGATCGAGGGAACGCACAGCGTGATCGAGGCTCTTCGGAGTAGGCGTCCACCACCAGCGTGCCCGACCAGTCCTTGAGGAAGGCATGGGAATACTTGCCCCCGCGCCCGGCGCAGAAGTCATAGACCACGACATCGCCCACCGCCACGAAGATCTTCGCTGCACCGGCCACCAGCGGCTGGCAGGCGGTGAGTTGATCGAGATCGAACGGGTCGTCGTTGTCGATCGATCACCAGGTCAGCGCGGTGAGATCGCGGATGTGCGAGTCCGCGTCGCGCCGGGGGCCGGTATTCGTCGCGAGTTGGGCCGGACAGCGACCGGATACTCCTGGATCCAGTCCACACTCTTCCATCACTTCGCCAGCGATGCGGATGAGGTCGCTGCGGCTTGCACGACGTTCCTGGGACAGACGCTTCTCCTGTTCATGCAGTCAGCATGTGCAGCGACGATGGATGCCGACGCGCTTCGTCGCCTTGATCGCAGTTCAATATCCCCTCCTATCTTTGATGCGGAGGCGCTGGTCGTGAATTCGAGTTGACTTAGCTCAATGCAGCCGCCGTGCAGCGCGCTATAAATAGTCCACTGAATGCAGATATCAATCTGCGACTCTTCGAGTGCGGCACGTTGGTTGAAGTTGTTGCAGACGCCACGATCAGAGTGGTTGACCGAGGTGGATGAAATGAGGAGCGTAGTCATGACACAAGTCAAGCGCTATACCACCTTCATCCTGATGCTCGTGATGGCTGCATTCATCGGCTGTGCGTCCACCTCCAAGCAGGAGGGGACCGGCGAATATCTTAACGACACGGCCATCACGGCGAAGGTGAAATCGGCCGTGTTCGGCGAGCCCACGCTCAAGTCGGCGGAGATCAACGTTGAAACCTTCAAGGGCGTCGTGCAGTTGAGCGGCTTCGTCAATTCGCAGGCCGACATCAACAAGGCTGTCGAGGTGACGCGTGGCGTGGGCGGCGTCAAGTCCGTCAAGAACGACAGGAGGCCCAAGTGACGCGTTGGCTATGAGCCGACGCGCCGGGTTATCGTGCAGGCGCGCCGGTTCTTCGGCGCACAGGGTGTGGTGGCCGTTCAGGTACGTTTTATCAACCTATTTTTTGAGGATCTCATCATGACGAACAAGGACCAAGTCAAGGGCGCGCTGAAAGACATCGGCGGCAAAATCCAGGAAGAAGCCGGCAAACTGACCGGCAACAAGACACAGCAGGCAAAAGGCCTGAAGACGCAAGCCAAGGGGAAAATTCAGAAGGGTGTCGGCGACCTGAAGGAAGCCGTCAGCGACATGAAGAAGTCCGCCAAGACGTGAACGGCGGGTTCGGGGACTCGGCTGCATCTGAGGGTCGGTGTCCCCGACTGAACGGTGGGCAGGTTCTGCCGCCTGATGGCCACGTTCGCGCGGCGGATCAACTGCATCGACGAAGTCAGCCAGTGGCAGGTGCAGGCCTGCGTGCAGGGGATCAGCGAGGCATTCTTGCTGCCGGTGCTAGCTTTGATCCTGGAGCAGTTCCCGTTCGAGATCGTCGGATTTCACCCCGACAACGGCTGGGCGTACATCAACGGCCGGGTGGCCAAGCTGCTGCAGACGTTGTTCGTGAAGCAGACCGATTCACGCGCACGCCACAGCAATGACAACGCTGAATCTGCAACGCCCTTGCATGTTCGCCAGTGAGGCCGTCAACCCCAAAGGCAAGGTCATCAAACGTTATCGCCATGAGGATGTGAAGACACCGCTGGCGGCCTTCGATCAGCTCTGCGGCAAGGGACTGGCTCGGTTGAAGGCGGGCGTGACGCTGGCAACACTACAGGCGATGGCCGATGCGAAAACCGATCTGGCTGCAGCCCAAGGAATGCAACGCGCGAAGGCTGAGTTGTTCCGACTGTTCAACGCACATCGAACTCAACCCACGAAGGCCGCCTGAGGTCAATTCAAGAGCCACCCATGCAAGCCGCTGCAGGGCGCTGAAATCAAAGCGTCAGGACCTATATGAGTGGGTGGAGTCACGCATGAGTACATGTACGTGATCGGGACGCCTCCGGCGGCCCGGCGAGGGCCTCATCAAGAGGAATTCGGCAAACCAGCGCTTCGACAGACTGTCCCTTTTGGCCAGATCAACTCGACCACCGCACAGCATCACGCCCCGCTCGCTTCAGGCGCATGCCTGAACTGGAAAATACTGTCGCAGCGCAGTCGGTCCCCGTGGCGGCCGCTGCGAGTGTCCACCGCCACCGGCCTGGTGCGCAGCTTGGTGCGCGACCTGCCGGCTGCGCAGATCGTCGCGCCGGCCAGCTGACGCGGCGCGCGGCGTCTAGCGGTGCTGGTCGAACCACTGGCGCAGCTGGGGCAGCACGCCCAGCGCGTCGCGCAGCGCGGTGTCACTGGCCAAGCCCTGCAGCTGGGCCAGACCCTGGCCCAGCTGGGCCACAAGCCGCCTGTCGCGTGGCCAGGCCTTCAGGCGTCAGGCGGACCAGCTTGCCGCAGCCGTCGGCCGGGTCGGGGCGCACCAGCGGCATGTTGGACGGTCATCCCTTCGTGCTTCGAACGAGGAGGTAAAGCGACTGTTTCTTTTTCAGCTCGTCCTTGGCCTGGTGCACCGTCATGACCTGCTTTTTCACCGTGACACGCATGCTCTTGATGGTGGAGCCGCTGCTGCGGTTTTCGCTCTTGTCGAGCGGCCACAGGTTGGCAGGCTCATCCGGACCGCCGAGTTGTCGCTCCAGCACGTGGTCACCGTCCAATCCTTCGCCACCCTTGCTGGACGGGACAAAGCCATAAGGTCGGAAAATTTCGTTGACCTTGCTTCCGCCGCCAGTGCCCTCCTTCACGCTGTAGTTGAGAACCTTGCCTGGCCCGAGCGAGGCGAACGCGCTCCCGAGCCCGAGCTGCTTGCCGCCCAGGGTGGTCCGCGCAAGCGGGCTGTAGGCGTTGACGACGTCGGTTGCGCCATTCCAATCGTTGAAGCCGTTGTTCTTCTTGAGCCGATTCTCAAACGACATCAGCGTTGTCCTGGCGGCGACATTCGGTTTGCCGACGAGTGGTTTGAGCCACTGCTGGTTGATCCGCAGGCCTTCGCCGACTCGCGGGCCGGCATAGATGACGGGATAGGCGCTGGCGCGGCGTTTCGGGTAGTCGATCAGCAGAGGGTTGTCCGGGCCGCCCAGGCCCGCACCTTTGTTGAGCAGGCCTTGCAGGACCAGGCTCAGCGATTCGAGCTGGCCGTCGAGCACCGTGGAGAGGCTCTCCAGCTTGGCTTCGTCGTCGGCATCTTTCGCCGCACGCAATTGCATCTGCGTCGCCGTGATCTTGACGTCCCAGGCCTTGGCCTGCGCCTGTTCACCCGCACTGCCCTTGACATCGACGAAGTCCAGCACGAATTCGGCCACCGGCTTCTTCTTCGAGTTCACCATCAGCTGGGCGCTCTTTTCCTCGCCGTGAAAGTCGAGTGCGTGAGACTCGCCACCGCCAGTGAAGGGCAGTTTCTTCTTCCACCACTGCAGCAGCTTCTTGGCCCCCGCCTTCACTGCCCCAAACAGCTTCTTGGCCATGCCCACGATCTTGGCCAGCACCTTGTCGATGGCGGCGTCGACCTTGGCCTGCACCTTCTTGATGAAGCCCTGGATCTTGTCGCTGATGCCGGACAGGCCGAGCAGGCGCGCCAGGAAGCCGATCACCACGGGAATGGTCGCGGCCAGTGATTTTTCGATCCAGGCGATCGCGCTGCCAACCGAGCCCGACGCGATCGCGTAAACCGAGTTCACCACCGCTTCGATCAACGCCATGATCTGCTGCGCCTTTTCAATCACGAACATGATCACGTTGTAGATCGCGATGACGGCCTGGATGATGGCGCCGGCAGGGTTGAACATGCTGACGATCTTGGTCACGGCCTGCTTGACCACGGTGTCGATCAGCCAGTCCATGATGGCGCTGATGACCATGTCTTTGAGGCTGGCCAAGTCGTCCTTCACATGCGCCCAGAGCTTGGCCACGCCGCCGGTGACGAGGTCATTCACGGCATCGACCACCTTCTCGACCACAGCCACCGCACGCGCGCCGATCAACCTGACAGCCCTGGCGCGCATCTTGTCGTAGGTGATGCCGAGCACGTCGAGCACCAGCTTGAAGACCGACACCAGGCTCAGGTCGTTGGGCAATGCGATGCCCATGCCCGCCATCGCGCCGAACAGCCACTTCATGAAACCGGCTTTCAGATGCGTCCAGATGTTGTTCACAAAGGCCTGGAAGCCGCCCTTGACCGCCGCCAGCAGGTTGCCAAGGAAGCCGATCGGATCGTCCAGGATCAGCTGAATCGCCTCCATGCCCTTCTTGAGCAGGCTCAGCAGCTTGGCCTTGAACTCCAGCAGCGCCTTGACGATTTCGACCAGCTTGCCGATGAAGCCGGCCACCAGGCCCTTGTTTTCATCCTGGATGGCCTTGAGCGCTTCGTCGGACTTGTCGAACGCCTCTTTGTACTTTTGTGCCAGGCTGGCAGCCAGTTCGTTCTTCTTGTCTTCGATGCCCTGGCTCAGTGCCGTGAAGCGCTCGGCCATCGACTTCTCGGCCGCCTGGCCTGCGGCCTGCAAGCTGGCGGGTAGGCCGGCCACATAGGCCTTGATCTCGGCCTGGCCTGCAGCCACTTCGGCCTTGGCCTCGGCGAGGCGCTTTTCAACCAGGTTGGCGATGCGGTCGATCAGCGCGCCCATGCCTTGCTGAAACACGGCGCGGCCCTGGGTGTAGAAGCGGTTCACGTCTTCGGGCAGGCCACGGAACTGGTCGCGAAGCCAGCGGGCAGCGCCGACGACCGGAATCGAGAGGTAGCGATCGAGTTTGTAGGCGAGGAGCTTGCTGTCGACGAAGGTTTTCATCGCCGACAGCGCGGCTTCCACGCCGGGGTCGAACAGCGCGCTGACTTCCGTGTCGAGCCCCGCCAGCTTGGCTTCCACACGCGTCTTGCTGCGGCTGTAGATGGCCTCGACGGTGGCGGCCACCTTCAGCCGTTCGGCCTGTTCCTTGGCAGCCTGCTGCTGTTGGCGCGTCAACACCCGGGCATTGCCCTGGCCGCGCTGCCCGCCCATCAGCAGCGCGCCGCGCCGTGCAATGCCGCCAGCCTGTTTGCCTGCGGCGCCCAGCAGCCCGGCCTCTTTGGCGCGAAAGCCGGCAGGTGCGCGGTCGGCCTGTGCGGCCACCTGGCTCTTGGCGGCCGCCACGCCCGAAAAGCGCGAATCGTTGGCTTTGGGCAGGCTCTCGGGCTTGATCCTTTCGGCCTTCAACGCGTCGTCGGTGTCTTGCTTGGTGGCTTGCAGCGACACCTCTTCAGCCTTGGCCGGCAACGGCATGGCCTGCGCGCCGGGCACAGTGGGCGCCACGGGCTGCGGCTCGGCCGGCAGCGCGGTGCTGGGCTGCTCGGGCACGCTGGCGGCATCGGGCAGCTTTTTCACGGCCTGGCTGCTCGGGCCGGCCGCTGCGGCCTTCTGACCGGCCACACCGCCGCTGAGCGCACCGCTCATCCGGCCCTTGGCGCCGCCGTCCATGAACGTTTCGGCATCGCCCAGGGTCCTGGGCATGGCCTTGTCGATTTCGGCGCGCAGCAGGGCCTTGAACGCGTCGGGCTGGGGCTTGGGCGCCGGGGCATCCTTGACCGCATCGACCACCTTGGCCTTGGCGCGTGCCAGCCGCTCATTGGGCGGCGGCTTGGTGGACTTGGACGCCTCGCGCGCCTTTTGCGCCACCGGCGGGTGCCGCTTCAACCTGGCCGCACCGACCTTGGCCGCATCGGTGGCCGCAGCAAAGCGCAGGTCGGTCTTGGGCTTGGCCTCGCGGCGGGAAAAACTGCGGGGCGCAAGCATGGCTAGATCGGGCAGAGGCTGCCGCTGCGCCGGTACTCGCGCCGCAGCGCGGCGAGCAGCAGTGTTTCGTCCACCACCGTACTGTGGGTCAGCGCGGCCGACGCGGCGTCGAGCACCACATTGCGCACCTGCCCGCCTGCGAGCACGCAGGCTTCGGCAATGGCGGCCAGCGCGCCTGGCGCCAGCGCATGGTTGGCCGGCAGATGGGCGCGCCACAGCAGCAGCCGCTCGGCGGCTTCAGGCGCGCGGAAGTGCACGATCAAATCGAAGCGGCGCATGAAGGCGGTGTCGATGCGGGCGATGGCATTGGTGGTCACCAGCACCAGGCCCTGGTGGCTTTCCAGCCGCTGCAACAGGAAGTTGGTTTCGAGGTTGGCATAGCGGTCGTTGCTGGAACCCACCTCGGTGCGTGGTGCCAACAGCGCGTCGCCTTCGTCAAGCAGCAGCATCACGTCGAGCGCCTGCGCAGCACTTAGCACGCGGTGCAGATTGCGTTCGGTTTCGCCGATGTATTTGCTGACCACCGCACCCAGGTCGAGCCGGAACAGCGGCACGCCAAGCCGGCGCGCCAGCACCTGGGCGGCGAGCGTTTTACCGGTGCCCGACGGACCTGCCAGCAGCGCGCGCACGCCTGCATTCAGCCGCGCGCCAAAGGCCGCCGGCAGCGCGGCGCGCAGCGCATCGCGCTGGCGGCAGCGTGCGGTCAGCGCGTCGAGGTCTTGGCGCAGCGCGGTGTCGAGCACGAGCGTGTCTTCGGCTGCGCCGTCAAGCGGCAGGCGCTGGGTCAGGCTGGCCAGCGCGGCACTGCCGCCGGCAAGCGCCGCTTCGCGCAATGCCTCCTCATCTCGGGCGCCGCTGGCCAGCGCGCGGTGCAAGTGGCCGCTCGCCAGATGCACCCGCGCGGCCAGCGCCACGTCGGCCCCGGCCGCGTCGATCAGCGCACGCCGCTGGGCCAGGCCGGGCAGGGGCAAGTGCAACGTCGCCGAGGCGCCGTCGAGCCCGTCCAGCGCGTCTTCTTCAGCACAGACCACGCCCAGCCAGCCCTGGTAGCCGGTCAACACCGGCAAGCGCAGCGCCTCGCCCGGCGTGGGCTGCACACGCAGCAGCGGCCGGGCCTGGGTCAGCGTGCACAGCGCGCCCAGCCAAGCGGGCAACTGATCGCCGGGTGCCAGCGTCAGGCTCAGCAGCGGCCGGCCTTCGCGGCGGGCCAGCACTGCCAGCAGGCTGGCGCGGCCGTTGTGCTCGACCCCGCGCACGATCAGCGTCCAGCCGGCGTCCAACTGCGCGGCGGCCGGGCCGGCGAGCCAGGCCTGGGTGGCGGCATCCAGCACCAGCTCGCGCAGGCGCGGCGCGCGGCTCGGCGCTTGCAGCCGCATGCCGGGCAGCGGTTCGGCCTGCGCTTCACCGCGCAGCGCGGCCCAGCAGGCTTCTTCCACCTCGAACACCTGCTCGCTGCGCTGGGCGCCGGGGTGGCAGGGGCGCAGCAGGCCCAGCTGGGTCAGCGCGCGCAAGGCGGGCCGCAAGCCTTCGCCCGGCAGGCTGCCCCACCAGCCTTGCAGCAAAGCCTGGGTGGGCGCGGGTTGGCCGTCAAGCGCCTCGAACACGGCCGCAAAGCGCGCATCTTCTTCAACCAACCCGTGCAGCAGCCACAACTCGGCGGCGATGGCTGGCCAACGCGCAGCCTGCGCCAGCGCGGCCAGCGGCGCATGTGGCGGCGGTGCGTCGTCCACTGCCGCGAAGGCCTCGGCAAGCGCCAGCAAGAACGGGAAGCGCTCGGCCACACCCGCCTCGCCGCCCAGCTGCTCCAGCGCGGTTTGTGTCACACGCCAGGCGGCAGCGAGCAGCAGCGGGCGCAACGCGGCGGCTTCGGGCGGGAGCAGGTCGAGGGTGTCGAGGGCACGCATCACGTGAACCGGTAGCGAAGTGACACGCCGGCACTCGGCAGGAAGCCAGGGTCACGGTCCAGCCCGGCCAGGCGCCAGGCGAGCGGGTGGTGGTTCAGGTCGAACTCGGCCACGATGTCGGCTTCTGACAGCCAGACCAGCGCCGGCCGCTCACCGGGTTGGGCGGTCAGTGCGGCGGTGAAGCCGGCATCGTCAACGGCCAGCCGCGCCAGCAGACGCTGCCGCAAGGCCATGCTGTAGCCGCGCAGCCAGGCGGCCAGGCTGGCGCGGGCCGGAGCACCGCCGGCCAGCGGCCACCACTCGGCAAGCTGCGCGGGCTTCGGCTGCGGGATGGCGCCGCTGCGGGTGCGCAAGGCCTGCCAAAGCGGGTCGCCGCGCAGCGCGGCAGCGCCCAGCCACCGCACACCCAGGGCAGCCAGCAGGTGCCAGATCGGCAGCGGGAAGCCGGCGTCGCGCGGGCGGGTGAAGTCAGGGTAGAGCCCATCGTCTTGCAGCGCGCCCACCAGCAGCAGCAGCCTGGCCTGCGGGCTTGTCAGCGCTTGGGGCAGGGGCCAGTCTGGTGCGGTTTCAGGCGCGATTTCGGGCACGGGTCCGGGCACGGGTTCAGGCGGCGATTCAGGCTGGGCGAGCGCGCTGGCGTCGGGCGGTGGGCGCGCTGCACGCCGTGGGGTCAGCCGCTTGGCCGAGCGGGGTTTGGCTGACGACGCAGGCGGCCCGGCGCGCTGCGCTTGGATGGTTACCGGCGGCAGGCCAGGCGCCGTGGCCGGCGTGGCGGCGGGCTGGGGCGCCATCGTCGCCTGCGCTGCAGTGCGGCCTGCGCGCTGGCGACCGGCCAGTGGCTCGGTGGCGTTGGCTGCTGCGGGCCCCGGCGCTGCAACTGCGGCCAGGCTGGCGCTGGCTGGCAGCGTGTGGGGCGGCAGCGCGTGAGGCCGCAGCGCATGGGGCAGCGCAGCAGCATCCACCGGGCGCGCCGCATCGCCACCCCCGCGTACAGCAGCAGCTGACTGAACCGGCGCAGCTTGCGGCAGCGCTGGCCCCCGCTCGGCAACCGGCGGTCCCTGCGGCAAGGCCGCGAAACGCTGCAATGGGTCTGGCTCAGCCCGGTCGTGCACCCGCGCCGTGCCTGGCCACGCCATTTCATCGGCAAGTGGCCTGTTGGCGGTGGCCGGCGTCACCAATATCGGCCCGCGCTGCGGCCTTGGCTTGGGCGCCCGAACCACCGCTGCCTGAGGCACGCTGTGCGGGGCCGGGCCTTGCCCAGGCAGCGCGGGCGCCTGGGCAACGGCTGCCCCACCCAACGCCAGCCCGAGTGAAACCGCCAAGTCGGCATCCACCCGCACCAGCAGGCGCAACGCCGCCGGCACCGCCTGCGGGCGCTGGGTGAAGGCGGTGCGCCAATCGGGCCAGGTGCCTTGCAGCAGGTCGCGCCACCACCAGTGCGCCAGGCGCTCGCCGCCGCCGCGCAGTGCGTCACGCGCCAGGCAGGCGAGCAGCTCTGCCTCGTCAGCAAACAGCACGGCAGCCGCCTCGTCGCCAACCCATTCCAGCGCCGGGCGCCGGGCCTGGGCGGCGGCGTCATCCAGGTGGCGGCGGCCGGCGTCGCGCAGCTGCTGGCGCAGCGCCGCGTCGGGCCATTGGCGCAGCGCGGCGGCCGGCAGCGTCAGGTGCACGCGGCGCAGCATCAGCAGGGCTTGCGGTGCCAGCGCGGTGGGCAGCACGTCCGCCAACTCGGCGCCCAGGCTGTGCAGCGCCAGCCGGGCCGCCACCGGCTGGGCGCCAGACTCGATGCGGGCGTGCAGGCGCTGGATGCGCAGGCTGGCGGTCATGGTGGCTTGTTGCGAAGACGCTTGGGCCGGTCTGGCGCCTGGGTCAAGGCAGACGCGGCCACCGACAGCTCCGCCTTGCTCGGCGACGGGCCTTCGTTGGGATGCAGCTTGGCGCGCCGGCCCGCCGTCAGCAGCTTGGATGCCTCGCTGGCGACGCCGGCCGATGTGCGCTCGCCAAGACCCTGACGGGGATTGGCAGGCAGCACGCCGGCCTCTGCCCCTTCGGTCTGCATGCGCAGCAGCAAGCGGTCGGCATGCCCGGCCAACCTGACCACCTGCCAGTTCGCGTGCTGGTGGGCCACGGGCTCGTCGAGCCAGCCGTCCTGCAAGGCATGGGCAAACGCGGCGCGGCCCAGCGTGGGGCTGCGGGCGGGAAACTTGGCGTCGAAGACTTGAACAAAGCGGTCGAGTTGCGCGCGGCTCAGCGCCAAGGCAGGTGGGAGCCAGTCAAATGCGCTGGCCGGTGGCGGCACGGCGGCGCCAAGTTGGGCCAGGAACTGCGCGCCAAAGGCTTGCATTTCCACCGCCCAGGACAGCGGCCAAAGCACGTCACCGGCACCCCCTGGCGGCGGCGCGAGCGGGCGGCGGGCGGCGTCGGCATCCAGGAACACCACGCCGGCACTGCTGTCGATCTGCACCACTGCCAGCGGCAGATCGTCGGCGCCCAGCGTGGGGCAGCTGGCGCCCGTGTCGCTGCGCTGGCGCTGGCGCGGCCACCAGCCCACGCGCTCGCCAGCGCCGGTGGCCACGAGGCCCTGGCCGGGCGAGAGCAGACCCACGGCCAGCAGGTTGCGCAGGTTGAGCAGGGTGGCGCTGGCCGGGGGCAGCAACTCCAGCAGGCGCGCACGCACCGCTGGCTGTTCGGTGCGGCGGTTGCAGGCCCCCACCTCGCCGAGCAGGGTCTGCGCCCTGCCCTGCGGCGTCCAGGCGGGGGTGAGCACCAGCAGGTACAGGCCGGCCAGCGGCTGCCCGTCGGCCAGGCCAGCGGCGCAGTTGCCAAAGCCGCCCAGACGGCCGGCGCGGGCAACGGCACTGAGGTCGAGATCAAGCTGATCAATCTCGATCAGCTCGCCCGACGGCGTCACGCCCAGGCCCGGCTCGATGCGCAGCTTGCTGGCCGTGCTCAGCCGGCTGACCTGCAAGCCATTGGCCACGCCGCAGCCAATCAGCCGTGCCAGGCGGCGCTGGCCGCCGGCACGCTGGTCTTGTTCGCGCTGCAGGTCTTCGGCGCTGAGCAGGCGGCCGTTGAAGAAAAAGCTGCGCGGCTCGCCGAGTGCATCGACGGGCTGGTTCAGCAAGGCGGTGGTGGTGGCCATGTTCAGCTCCTGCCGATCACCAGCCAGGCCCGCATCTCGCGCGAAGCGATCAGGGTCAGCGCGTTGCCGGGCTCCAGGCGGATGCCGTCGGGTTGTTCGTCCACATTGAGCACCCGCAAAACGTCGACGCCCTTGACGGCCTTGAGCACGATCACCCGGCCGTCGCCGATGCGATCCCTGCGGATGTCGGGCATGGCGATCTCGCCACTGACCAGGACGACGATGACCTGGTCCTTGTCGCTCACCACCAGTTCCGGCGCCGCCTTGGCGAGCCGGATCGGCCATTTGCCCACGTCAGTGGCCACGGGCGGCGGCGCCTCGGTCAACACCAACTCGCCGGTTTCCTTGTGCCAGCCCAGCATCGCATCAGCGCTGGTGCGGCCCGGGTTCACCAACCGCAGGCTGTCGAACTGCGGGCCGGCGGCCGGGTGCAGCGGCTGCACCGTGTCGATCGACACCTGGTTGGCAGTGGTCACTGCGGTGAGCGACGGCGGGCTGTCCGAGTTGCCGGCGGCCAACACCTGCGTGGCAGGGCCACCTCCGACGCCGGTCGCCGTGATGCTGAGCTGCCACCCCATCGACTCCAACGCACCAACGCGCCGCTGGCTCAGGTCGAGCTTGATGTTTTCGCCCGCCACCAGGTCGGCCAGCACGTAGGCGCCACCCGCCCGCCCGCGCCGCTCTCCGGGCTCCACACCGACCAGCACCTGCAGTTGCCGGGGCCGGGCGCGCAAGCCGGTGCCGCCGTCTTCGATGCGCACCGGCGCCTTCTGGCCCGGCTTGTACACGTAGGGCGGAGGCGATTCGGCGCCGAGCGCGGCCTCGTCACCGTCCCAGCCCGCTGCGGCAACCACCACGCCCTTGTCGTTGCTGGCCAGCACGCTGGAAAGCGGCTCGCCCAACACCAGCGCACCGGCAACAGACAACTGGCCTTGCACCGCCGCGTCGGCGCTGACCGCCAGGCTGTCGGCGCTGAGCAGGCCGTTCACCGCCAGGCCGGCAAACCCCGGGCTGGCGCCGGGGCCGATGTCTTGCACCGTGTCGAGGCGAATATCGGGCGCGCCGCTCGCCACATCGACCAGGATGTTGGGCGACGGGCCCTCCGGCTTCGGCAAGGCCGCGCCGACCAGGTTGCCCAGCACGAAGCGTGCAGGCCTGCGCCCCACTGTCAGGGCGCCGACCAGCAGTTGCCCCGGCGCCGGCGCGACGGCCTGGGCCGTGCCGCCGTCGCTGACAGGAATCGGCTGGCTCATCGCCGGGCCATAGTAGTCAGGGCCGCCCGCAGCGGGTTCGCCACCAGGCCACTTGACGGCTGGACGCAGCACCGCCTTGTTGCCGTTGCCGCCGTCGGTGGTGTCGGGCACGGTGTCCACCCGGCTGATCGCGTGGTTGTGGGCGCTGAAGTCGGCCAGCAGGTCTTGCGCGTGGTCGAGCGCAGGGTCACCCTTGCCGAGCAGGTAGTGCGCCTCGCGCGGCGCATCCTGGCTGCCGTCGCGCAGCAGCCATTCCTGCAGCAGGCGCAGGTGCAACAGCTGCGGGCGGCCCAGCAGACGGGCGCGCGGCAGCTCGGCAGCGGGGGGCACGCCGCCGACCGACAGCACGTCCACGGCGGCCAGCAGCAGGCCACGCTCGGCCAGGGCTTCGGCCGCTGGCACCGGGCCGTGGTGGGCCATCACCTCGGCACGCAGCTGCCGCACCCACACCTCGAACGCGGCGTTCAGGTAGGCGGCGTAAGCGGTCCGGGGAATCACCAGTTCAACCGGCGGCACGCCCAGGCTGCTGGGCTCGGCCAGGGCTGGCGCGGCGGCCAGCGGGGGCGAGACGTCAGCGGGCCAGTTGGCCGCGATCGCGGCGCGCAAGCCGGCCTCGACATCGTGCTGGAACTGCTTTAGCGGCACGGCACTGGGCAGCACATTGCGCACCTTGATGCCGCGAAGCCAGGCCACCACTGAGCGCACCGCGTTGTCTTCGGCCTGGCTCGGCGCAACCCAGGAAAAGTCGAGGCTGAAGCTGTCGCTGATGCGGGCGTCAGCCGTCAGCGCGCTTTCGTCCCGGCAGGGCTCGCCTGGAATGGGCACCGGCGTGCTGCTGATCTCGGCATAACGCAGCATCACGTAGACCGTGGGCCGGGTGGCGGCCGCCGCGTCGTTGGCGATTTCCGCCGCCCGCCAGGCGCTGATGTTGGCGCATTGCTCGGTGGCGATGCCCACCAGGTGCCCGTCGGGCAGCAAGGCCAGCCCAGGGGCGACGCGAACCTGGTCGCCGTCGGCTGCCTCCTCCGCCTTGCCGGCCGACACCGCCAGGCCGCTGAGCACGCCGTAGCCGATGGTTTCGCGCAACGCGCGCTCGTCCCGGGCAGCCAGGTAGGCGTGCTCCTGGCGGAAGTCGTCCACGCCCAGCACCATGCCGAAGCTGAAGTTGACCCGCTGGCTCAGGTCGAGCGCGGCGCCCGGCGCGGGACTGAAGTTGGAACCTGTGCAACAACGCATGGTGGTCTCCTGAATGCAGGCTCATCGGTCCAGACCGATGCGGTCGGCAGGTGGCAGCGGGCGGGCGCTGGCGAGTTGCGCACCGCCCAGGTCGTTCTGGCCCAGCACCATCGGCGACCAGAGGGAAAGTGCGTTGCCCAACGCGGCCAGCTCGGGCCGGCGGGTCAGGCCGTGTTCAAGCCGGGTGTCGAGCCCCAAGCGCGCCTCGCCAACGCGGAACAGCTCGAAACCAAAGCGCAACTCGGCCACCGTGTGGGCCGGTCGGTCACGCTCGATCGCGCGCCACACCGCTGCGCGGCGGCGGCTGATCTCGTCCACATCGAGCGGGCCGCCGTTGGTCTGCGGGCTGGGCAGCACGATGCGAAAGCGGTGCGCATTGCCCAGACCGCGCAGCACCTGCGACTCGAACACATGCCAGTCGGCCAGGGCCACGCGGCTGGCCGGCAAGCGGGTGGCGCTGGGCACTTGCTCAAAACCACGCCAACGTGTACCCCAGGCGGCGTTGAGCGCGCTGACCTGGCGCCAGCGGCGGCTCAAAAAATCTTGCCAGCGCTGGCGCAGCGGTGCGCAGACCTGGCTTGCGGCCAGGTACGCGGCATAGCGCTCGCGCTCAGCCGAATCGATGGGCTCGTCGTCGGGCAGCGCGGGCAGGCGCCAGGCGGCGCGGCGGCTTTCTTCTTCCTGCGCGCCGCGTGGCACGAAGCCCAGCGCCTGTTGCAGCACCGGCAGGCGGGCATCGGTGGCCAGCAGCGATGTGTCGCCGCCCAGCCGCGCCAGCAGATCGGCAGCACCCAGCGCCAGCCCCCACGCGCCAGGCGGCAAAGGCAGCGTCAGGCCGAATAGTTCTTGCAGCCGCAGTCCGTGGCGCCGCTCGGGCAGGCGCTCGGGGCTGCGCATCCAGCACTCGACTTCGGCCGCGTCGGCGTCAGCCGTCTCCCAGGCCAGGGTGGCGGCCAGAAGCAGGCCGGGCACGGTGCCACGCCGGGCGTGGCCGCTCATCGCGTGGCGCAGCAGCAGGCGCCGGCGCAGCGGGCCGGTGGAGGGATCGAAGGCCAGCGCCACCCACTGGGCCAGCCAGGCCAGGGTGTCGGCCGGGGCGCTGCGGGCGTCGAGCAGCAGCTGCGCGGCGGCGATGCGGTCTTCCCAACGGGTGAACTCGCCCTCGAACAGCGCGAGCATGCGGTCCAGCAACGAGGCGCTGGCAGCATCGGCCCGGTACGCCGCCGGCAGGTATTCCTTCAGGTACGAGAAGCGCGGGTACCAGACGCGCAGCGCCGCCAGGCCGGGGCTTTGCTGGCCGTCGCCGCTGAGCAGCAGGCGCAGCTGCAGCCAACGGCCGCGCGCGTCTTGCAGCAACGCGGTGAGGCTTTGCAGATCGGCGCAGGCACTGGTGGCCTCGCGGCTGCGCCAGGGCAACTCGCTGCCGGCCGGGTGGGCCAGCAGTGGGGGCTCGTCGCGCCAAGGCAGTTTGGCCAGCAGCGCGGCGTCGTCAGCGCAGCGGCTTTGCACGGTGATCATGCCGCCGGGTGGGCGGCTGGCCTCCAGCACCAGGCGGTGCCAGGTGCAGCCCGGCAGGCCGCTGTCCCAGGCGGGCGCCTCGAGCACCGCCTCGCGCTCGCAACGCGGCTGCGGCAGCGCCAGCAGCGGCACCCAGCGGCCTTCGCTGGCGTAAAAAACCCGCGCTGACGGGTAGGCATGCAGCACCGCGCCAGCGCCCAGGCTGGCGAAGCCGCCGCCCTGGTAGCGGCGCAGCGGCAGGTAGTCGCGCTGCACGCTGAGCTGCAGCGCGCCGTTGACCCAGCGGCCCGCCAGGCGAAAGGCCTGGTCGCCGCCGGCGGCCAGCACCACCAGCGCGAAGTCGGGTTCATCGGCGGCCGGTTTGGCGCGGGTTTCGATGACGAGGCTGCGGGCCGACAGCAGCACGTCGGGCGCGCGCGTGGCGCCCTCGGGCGTGACCACCATCGCCGCGATCAGCGTGTTCAGCGCGCCGAGCGGCTGGCCAGTGGGCCCTTGCACGGCCAACGGCGTGCCATCGAGCGCGATCAGGCCCAGGCGCTGCGTCGATTCGCCGGCACGGCTGCCCAGCACGACCAGCCTGTCGTCGGCCACCCGCAGGCACGCGGTGACGGTGGCACCAGCACCGAGTGCGGGCCGCAGGTCGATGACCCAGACCGGCGCGGTGTCGGGCGGCGCGGCGGTTGCAGGCACGGCACCCTGGGGGGCGAATGCAGCAGGTGTGGATGGCACCTCGACACAAGGCAGCAGGTCAGGTGCAAGGCGGTGCAGCCGGCCCGCGCTGAGCAGGCCCAGGCCACCATCGGCCAGGGCGATCAGGGCCTCGGGCGCGGGCATGCCGGGCCAGGGCTGGCGCAGTGGCGGGGCGCCACCGTGCAGGTCGAAAATCAGCAGACCACCGGCCGCGACGCTGGCCGCCACCAGGTAGTGGCCGGTGGTGACGGTGAGCCTGTCAAGCAGCGGCGCGCGGCTGGCGGGGTCGGGCGACAGCGGCGCAAAGGCGCCGCCGGCCACCGGCAAGGGCGTGCGCGCCCCGCCCTCGACCACGGCACCGTCCAGCACCGGCAGCGGCCAGAAGGTCGACGTGGCAGCACTGCCGCTGGAGCGAATGCGGATCGCGTCGCCCGCCGGCGTCAAGGCGAAGAGATTGCCGAAGGCATCGAACACGCCGCCAGCGCGTGGGCCGGGTTCGTCCAACACGACCGCGCGCGGCGCGCGGAACTCGAACAGCAGCGGGCGCAGCGCCAGCAGGCCGGCCCTGCTGTCCCAGGCGAGCCTGGGCTCGGCGCCGGGCTGCGGTGGCACCACCTGCGCGAGCCAGTCCTCGCGGGTGACCAGCGCGTGGTAGCGGCTGCCGTTGCTGTCCATGTCAGCAGTTCTCGGGTACCTTGGGCACCGGCAGGCGGCGGGCTGCCGCTGCCGCTGCCATCGCGCTGCCGTCTGACCCGGCCGGACGACCGATCAGATCACCCAGCGGCACCGCGTCGCCCACGCCCACCGACAGGCCGGCGATCAGCGGCAGCTGCAGGCCTTGCATCGGCACGCGGTCGCGCTGCGCACCACTGGCGTCGCCCAGCAGCAGGCCGGTCACGCCGAGCACGCCCTCCACCCGCGCCGCCACCGTCGCCAGCTCCAGCGCGGACACGGCACGGAACAGTGGCCAGCCATGCTCCAGCCCCGGCATGCCAGGCGTACCGCCCGCCATGGGCAGCGGCGACAAGTGGGCACGCAGGGCGGCACGCACCCGCTCGCGCACGGTGGCCACGCTCTGGCCGGCGTGCAGCTCCACGCCCACGCTGACCCACACGCTTGTATAGACAGGCCCGCGCAGCAGCACCTCGCAGGTGACCAGGCGGCGCGGCGCAAGGTGCTCGCACACCGCGTTGATGAAGTCGGCGCCGGGCACGGGGTTGTCGGGCCGGCGGGCATCGACGCGCGGAATCAGCATGGCGGTGACCACGCCAGGCTGGTCGCCGGGCAAGCCGGGCGACAGCTCGGGGTGCCAGGCAGGCAGCACCTCCACCCGACCGACATCGGCGCCAGGGGTTTCTCGAATGATGGCGTCGAAGTCGTCGGCGCTGACCGCGCGGTCGCGGTGGCGCAGCACCAGCGGAATGCGCTTTTCGCCGTCAGCTGCGGACTCTGCGTCGATGCCTCCTTGCGCGGGCAGCGGGTTGCTGACCTTCAAACCCGGCGGCAGCGTGGGCCCGAGTTTGATCGCGCCGGCCGCCACATTGCCGGCTGCGCCGATCGAGTTGTCGTAGCCGGCTGCGATTTCAGCGCCTGCAGGCGGACGGGCGCCGCGCGCGCCGTCGCCAAAGCGCAGCTCGCCCGCTTCGGCATCGAGCGCAAACACCCGTGCGCCAGCCGTGCCCTCGGGCGGTGCGGCTTCCAGCGCATCGGTCAGCAGCCAGGGTGCGCCGGCGATGCTGAGCTGCATTGAATCGGTCAACACCTGGCTGCGGCTCAAGCGCCGGCGCTGCTCGGGCTGGCCGTCACCGGGCGCCAGCAGCTCACGGGCGACGCGGCTGCGCTGGGTGACCACTGCGCAGTGGATGCCGGCCCACGCGAGCTTGACGCCGGCAGTGGCCAGGCCATCGACCCGCAGCCAGGTGAGCAGCCGCGCGGCCAGGGCCTCGTCGGTGAGCTGCGGCGGCAGTTCGCCCACGCCGGCTTCCAGCGGCTCGGCCTCGGCCCAGCTGGCGATCTCGCCCGCATTGGCCGGCAGGGTGACCTGCAGGATGCCGGCCCGTTCAGGGAAGCCGTTGGGTGCCACCGCATCCAGCCGGCGGTAGTCGGGCGCGGCCGCGGTCGTGCTGCCCACCGTCGTGGCCGGGCACCACACGCTCAGGCGCGCTGGCGGGCTGGCGCTGCGCCCGGGCACCAGCCGCGCGCTGGCCTCGGGCGGTGCAGGGACCAGGCCGATGCTGAGCGTGCGGCCAGCGAGTTGTTCGCGGGCCTGCAGCTTGTCCGCTTCGGTCGGCTTGGCGGCGGCGAGCACGGCAATCCACAACGCGCCGTCGACGGTGTCGGCACCGACGTCGATCGGCCCGGCCAGGTCGGGCTGGGCGACGGTGTCGTACAGCACCGGCGCCAACGCGCCATCGAACACCGTCAGGTCGCGCCCAGTGGCTTCATACAGCTGGCGGTAGTAGTCGAGCAGGGCCGGGTCAGCGCTGCCGGCCAGGCGCTTGAACATGGCCACGCCGGCCACCGGCGGCACGTCCAGTCCCTGGTCGTTCACGAACGGCACCGCACCGGCCAGCAGCGGCAGGCCCGAGGCCAGGGTGACGTTCTGCCGCGCGCCCGGCTCCACGCTGAACTGCACGATGCCCCGCGCCGGCTGCGCCGGCCGCAAGCCGATACCCAGCAGCTGCAAGAACTTGAGCCGGTTGCGCTCCGGGATCAGGTTGGCGCGGTAGAGCAGGCTTTCGGCCATGAACGCAAACAGCTCCACCAAGGTGACACCCGGGTCGCTCGGGCCGGTGTGCGTCCACTCGGGCGTGTGCACCGATGCCAGCGCGAGGGTGTCGCGCACCAGGCTGGCGTAGTCGCGGTCGTCGATGGCGGGGAGTTGGATGGGCATGTCAGTTCCTGCCGGTGACGGGGATGCTCAAGGTCGTGCGGCCCGTCTGGCCGGTGGCCACCAGCGTGAAGGCCAGCGTCGCGGTGGCGGCTTCGGCGTTGTCGGGGTCGGCGGTCACCGTGACCGACTCGACGTTGACCCGTGGCTCCCACCGCGCCAGCTGGCGGCGGATGGTTTCTTCAATCGCACGCCAGGTGCCGGGGTTGTTGGGCTCGAACAGAAAACGCTCCAGCCCGGCGCCGTAATCGGGCCGGCGCAGGCGTTCACCTTGGGCGGTGAGCAGCAGGATGCGGATCGACTCGCGCACGTTCGCCTCGCCGCTGGACCAGGCCAGCCTGCCTTCGGGTGTGAGCCGGGGCGGGAAGGCGACACCACGGCCATAGAGGGAGGCTTCGTCGTTCATTTCTTCCCCTTCAAGCCCGGCACCGGGAAGCAGGCCATCAGGAACGGCAGCCAGCGAAAAATCAGGTCGAGCAGCGTGGCGATGACGATCAGCAAGATGAAGGCCACGATGGTGATGATCGGAATCGACAGCGTGCAGATCGTGCCGAAGGTGTTGCCCGGGCTTGTGCTGCAAGGCGCTGTCGCTCGCACGTCCAGGTCTTTGTGAAACGGCCAGGGCAGCACGCTCAGCACCAGGTCGCCAAAGCCCAGGCGGCGCACCCGCTTCATCTGGCCGCACAGCAGGTCACTCATGATGAAGGCGCTGTTCTTGCCGAACTTGCGCAGGCCGCCAGGCGAGGTGTCGAACGGCAGCGCGATGCGGATCGGGCGCAGCGGCGCGTCGGTATCGAAGAAGCCGGCAAGCTCGAACAGCTCGCTGGGCGCCGACAGCACCGGCGGGTGCAGCGGCCCGCAGTCACAGCGCTGGTGCACAAAGCGCAGCACGAAACGCGGCGCGCCCGTATCGGCCTTGAGCGTGGCCTCCAGCTCGGCCGCCAGGCGTGCGGCATGGCTGGCCTGGGCCATGCCGGTGCCAGCGCGGCCTTGGGTCACGGCTTCGACGATGGCTTCACCCAAGGCGGCGAACAGGGTTTCGAGTTGGCGCTGGGCCACATCCTGCGGGTCGGCTGCATCTAGCAGCGGCAGCGCGGCCCAGGCGGTGAAAGGCCCGGCGACAGCGGGACCCGGTGTTGCCACCACCATCGGAAAAGAAAACGCCGGCCAGCCGCTGCCGCTGGGAAAGGGCTGCTCGGTGTTGTCGAGTGCATCCGACACGCCCAGCCCCGCGCCGCCCATGGCCGCCAGCGCCAGGCGCAGATTGGGCGCGGTGGAGCGGGCCAGCACCTTGACATCGTCGGACAGCCAGTCCTGCACGGCGTCGCGCTGCGGGTCACCCCACACCGCTTGTTGCAGCAGCAGCAGCAGCTTGCCGGCCTGGCCTTCGAGGGTGCCGCTGGCCAGCTTGGCAAACACCGCCGGCAGCGCAGCGGCCAGGAACTCGCTGATGTCTTGCAGCAGACGCCAGGAGGCTTCCTGGAGCTGGTTGTTGGCGTTGGCGTAGGCCAGCCGGGCGGCGTTGCTGCGCGCAGTGGCGTTGTCGGCCCAGGGCGTGTTGCTTTGCGCACCACCGGTGGCGTCACGTGCCAGCACAGCCCGTTCGATCAAGCCCTGCCAGGGCGCAATGACCTTCATGCGCGCTAGGGCCTTCAAGTCGTCGGCGCGACTCCAGGCTGGCGCTGCGGCGAGACCGAGGCTGGCGAACCGGTACTCGTCGTGCCGGGCCACCGGAATCAGCCCCGCCAGCAAGCGCCGCGCCGGGCCAGCCGGTGGCGCGTAGGCAAGTGGAAAGAGCGGCAGCCAGTCCTCGCCCGGCAGCACCGTGTCGTTGTGCGCCAGTGGCACCCAGCGGCCGGGCTGGCCAGGCGTCTTGACGAAGGCGCATTCAGTGGGCGCACGGGTGCGCGGGTCGCGCACCAGGCGGCGCAGCAGCATGCCGCTTTTGTCGCCGCCGCTGGTGCTGCGCGTGGGCAGGCCCGGCAACTCGCACACCAGGTGGGCAGCGGCCAGGTAAAAGCGCTGGTGAACCGGCTGAAACAGCTTGAGCACGGGGGCCTTGGCGCGCAGCGCCGCCGGCGCCACGGTGAGCGCGGTGCGGCTGTCGCTCGGCGGGCTTTCCGCCTGTTGATCCGCACGCCGAAAGCCCAGCAACGCGCGGCGCCGGGCAAGCGCCTGTGCTGGCGCGGGGAGCGGGCCAAGCTGCTGGGGTGGTGGCGGAGGCGGGGCCGGCGTGGGTGGGGCCAGGTCTTGCCAGCTCTCGGGCTTGGCCACCAGCTGCGGCAGCTGCTGCGGCGTGTCCGCCAGCAGGGCCAGCATGCGGTCCATGAAGTCGTCGCTGTCAAAGCGCAGCAGGGCGGGCGAGACACGGGTGGGCGTGGCGACAAAGGCTTCAGCACCGAC
Organism: Burkholderiales bacterium; assembly: GCA_038218895.1. Classification (GTDB taxonomy): domain Bacteria; phylum Pseudomonadota; class Gammaproteobacteria; order Burkholderiales; family Burkholderiaceae_C; genus Pseudaquabacterium. The sequence goes on along the minus strand of JBBRJU010000001.1, from coordinate 15,138 downwards.
CCAGCGCAAGGTATGACCAGGGTTCCTCACACGAAGCTCCTCGAACGCGTTTGTGAACCGCGACCGGCGCGTGCGCCAGCTGACCCGCCGAGCGGGCCTGGTCTGGCTTGGACGCGGCCCGGCCCGGCCGCCGATGGCAGTGCGATGCGCTTCATAGGATGTTCCCCGCGCCTGGCGTGTAGGTGGCCGCAATGATGGTGTTGGTGATCACCGTGTCGGCTTGCACCACACCCGAGAAGCGCGACATGCCGGCATCCACCGTCACCATGCCGGCCGACACTGCCACTTGGCTGGCGTTGATGGTGACCTTGGCCGAGGCGTTGATGGTGATGCCTGCGGTTTCGAGCTTGATGCTGTTGCCGTTGCTGTCTTCGATGTCGACGCTGCCCGGGCCGTCTTTGAGCGTGAACGCGCAGCCGCCGGGGGTTTCGAGCTTGATGCTCTCGGTGCCTTGTTGGTCGTCGATGGTGATGACCACGCCGCTGCGGCTCTTGATGATCTTTTTGTTGTTCTGCGCGCTGGCCGCTGTGGGCGGCGTGTCGGTGCCGTTCCACAGGCCGCCGACGATGAAGGCGTGGCTCGGGTCGCCCCCTTGAAAGACCAGCAGCACCTCGTCATCGACTTCGGGCATGAACCAGCTGCCGCGGTCCTTGCCGGCGAACAGCGTCGTCATGCGCGCCCACACCTCCAAGCGCTGGCCGTTGCCGTCAGGCGACCAGGGCAGCGCCACCTTGACGCGGCCGACGCCGTCGGGGTCAGCCAAGTCGAGCACCTGGCCGACATGGCAGCCGTACCAGCGGCCGCCCCAGCCCTGCGGGTGGCGGTCGGCGTAGAGCGCCTCGGCGGGCGTGAGATCGAAGAGTGACATCAGCTGCCCCTGCCGATGGCGGCGCGCTCGACCGTGAAGTCGCTGCGCAAACCCTCGGCCAGATCAAAGCGATGGCATACCGCGCTGACCGCGTACTGCCCGTTGAACAACGGGCCGAGCCCAGCAAGCTTGACATTGGCGCCAGGCCGCAGCCCGGCATGGGGCTGGGCCACACCGTGGCCAACGACAAAGCGGCGGCCGATCTGCTTGAACCAGCTTTCTGCAAAGCTGCGGGCCTCGTCGGCATTGGCCGGGTTCAGGTGGGCGACCACATCAGGCCGCGCGCCGAAGGCCTGTTGCAGCAGCGTGGCGCCGCCCTGCCCGCCGTCGAGTTCAGCATCGAGCAGGCTGGGCTGCGCTGTTTCCTTGAGCGCCCGCTTGTCGGCCACGCTCCAGCCGCTGACCGACAGCGCGGTGCGCTGCAGCGCCAGGTCGGCACGCACCTCGAAGGACAGCAGCGTGCCACCGTAGTCCAGCGCAATCGGCTCAGCCCCACGCTGCGTGCGCGGGGCCAGGTGCAGGCTGTCGCCCTCGACCCACAGGTCGGCCTCGGCGCTGCGGGCGCGCTCACGCAAAAAGGCCAGGTCACTCTGGTTGACCTGGGCCAGCACCGCGTGGGTAGGGCCGCTGAGTTGTACCGCAGCCTGCAGGCCGTGGTCAGACGCGATCTGGCGGGCGATGTCGGCCAGACTCATTTGCGCAAAGCTGCGGCTGCGGCGCTGCATGCGCAGGTCTTGCAACCGGTCTTCCAGCTGCACCACCAGCTGTGCCTCGCCTGCACCGCCCACCGGGTAGAGCGCCTGCAACGCCATCACCCGGCCGGCGAACAGCAGGCTGTCGCCGAGCTTGACTTCGATCTTCTTGCCGAACTCCAGCCGGTCGCGGCCGAACAGGGTGTAGCCGGGCGCGCCGTCCCGCAGGCCCCAGTTGCCGAAACCGAGCTGGGCCTGCGCCATGCCGTCGCTGCGCTCGCGCACTTCCATGTGCTGCAGCGACGCGGCCAGGTCAGACGCGAGCTGGCCTTCGACCACCAGACTGGGCCGGGCGCTGGCCAGGGGCATCGGGGCGTTGGGCATGGTCAGGGCTCAATGGGAGAAAACACGCAGGGCCAGCGCGCGCTGGGCCTGCAGCACGCGCTGCGCGGCAGCAAGCTGGGCGGCATCCAGCGGCTGGGCCGGCGCGGCTTGTGCGGCGGCAGGCGGCGGGCTGCTCGGCGCGGGCGCCTGGCTGATCTCGATCTCACCGATGAGGACGGGCATGGTGGCCTGGCTTTCACCCGCTGACGATGCGCGGTGTGGTGGCCGACAAATCGATCAGCTGCCCCGGCGGCACAGCGCGCGGGTTCTCCACACCATTGGCGAGCGCGACCCGCTGCCAGCCGCCGGACTGAAACGCCGGGCCACCGCGCAGCGTGCCCGCCGGCACGCCGCGGCTGGCTGCGCTGCCCGTGTCAACGCTACCGGCCAAACCGCCACCGCCGCCGCCACCCCCGCCGCCCCCGCCGCCGGTACCCCCTGCACCGCTGCCTTGCGCTGCGCCAGACGGCGTGGCGCCGTTGTAGGCACTGTCTTGCAGCGCCTGCAAGGCCTGCCCACCGCCGGCCGACCACAGCGGCCGGGCACCCATCATGGCGCCACTGCCACGCTGTGAAAAGTCGGGCACCAGGATGTCTTGTTGCACCATGTTCAGCGTCATGCTGGCGCGCAGCGCCTCACCCTTGGCACTGAAGAATTCAACGCTTTCCTCGACCGACTCCACGATGCCGTCGAATAGGAAGTTGCCCCACGAAAAGCGCAGCCCCGGCGGCGTGCGCTGGGCTGCATCGCGGCTGCCGGCGGCCGCTGGCTTGGGCTTGATGAAGTACAGCACCTGGGCGGTGATGCGGCGCACGTCGTCAACGATGAAGGGCGCGCTGGTGGCCGCACTCACGTCAAACCACAACTGCACCGCCAGCTTGGTGCTGCCGGTGCCCACGAACTGCCGGGCCGCGCTGCCCTGGCTCTGGTTGCGCCCGGCGCCGCCACCTGAGCCCCCGTTCGGCTGCGCCTGAATCTGGTTGGCGTAGCTGAGCTTGAGCGACTCGGGGTTGAACTGCACCGCGAGGGTTTTGCCATTGGGCTGCACATCGCTGAGGTCGCCCTTCAGCTCGATCAGCCGCGCATGTTGAATCTGCAGCTCAGGCATTTGAATAATCCTGCCAGCGGAAGGTTTCGTAGGCGACCTGGATTTCCTCGATGGCCACATTGCCGTCGCGCGCGTTCAGCGTCGGCCCCTTCAACTTGACCGGGATGCAGCGGCTGAGCGTGAAGCGGCCCCATTCGCTGTGGTCGTGGCGCAGCACGCTGACGGTGATGCCGGCGCGCAAGGCGGGATTGGCGAGGCTGCGGTCGAACCAGGTCCACAAATCCAGCCCGTGGGTGATGCCGCGTTTGAGCGTGAGCTGGCCGTAGCTGACCGGACCGGCCAGGCGGTGCACGCGGTTGGGGTTGCCACCTTCGCGCAGAGTCTTGACTTCCTGGGTCACTTCAAGCCCCTCGCAGTCAGAAAACGCCGCGCCAGCCAGGGGTTTGCTGTCGCCGTCGGGCAGGATTTCGACGATGAAATTCAGCGCGCTGAAGGGCTGCATGGCCTGGCGCTCTTTGTTGGGGCTGGCAGGCGCAGTCGCCATCAGCGTTCCTCGAGCACCAGTTGTTCACCGGCGCGCAGCAGGTGCAGCGTGAGAAAGCGCAACGGCCGCGATGGCGCCACCTGGATCAACAGGCTGCACTCGCCGCGCTCGATCTCACCGGCAGCGGCCGCGCCAGAGGCCGTGCGCAGTACATAACTGCTCTGGGCATCCACGCCGCGAAACGCGCCGCGCTGCATCAGGCGCTGCAGCAATGCGTCGAAGCTGCGCTCCAGGCTGCGGCGCAGCGCCGCATCGTTGGGTTCGAAGGCAAAGCGTTCGCCCTCGCGGCGGGCCAGGCGGCGCAGCAGGATGAACAGGCGGCGCACGCCGAGAGCGCTCCAGTCGGGGTCTTCGCTGAGCGTGGCGGCGCGCATTGCGCACACGCCAGCGCCGCGCAGCGCCAGCGGGTTGGCACCCAGCAATTCGATTTGCGCCACATCGGTCAATGCGCCTTCGGTGCGCAGCGCGCCGGCCAGGGGGTCAAGGCCGGGCGCGCTCCAGGCGCCTTGGCTGCGGCTGCGGCGGGCCATCAGGCCAGCCAGCAAGCCCTCGGGTGGGTGCAGGCGCAAGGTGCCGTCGCCGTCGCGCTGCAACACGCCGGGGTGGAACAGCGCAGCGAAGCTGGCGCTGGCGGCCACCGCGTCGCGGTCGCTTGCTGCGGCATGCGCGCGCAGCATGCGCACATGCTGGGCCAGGGTGCTGGCCGGCCAATCGGGCGGCGCACTGAGCAAGGCGACATGCTCGCGGCTGGCCGCGCACAGGTCGAGCAGCGCGGCGTGCACCTGCGCGCACACGCCGTCCGCTGGCTGCGGCGGCAGCGCCTGCCAGGCCACGCCGCGCACATCGAGCACGGTGACGGCGCTCCACTCGCTTTGCAGGCCCAGCCGGTGCGCCCGGGCGCGCATGCAATACACGCCAGCCGGCCGGCTCAGGGACACGGCCAGGGGCGGCAGGACATCGACCAACACCGCAGCGTCAGAAAAATCAGCTTGGCTGGCCAGCTGCACCTCAAGCCGGATGGCCGCTGTCGGTGGCAGCTCGGTCGCAGCGTGCAAGCGCAGTTGCCACGGCCGGTCGGCGGGCAGCTGCACGGGGCTGAGCATATAAAAATCAATGCGCGGCGGACGAGGCGGACGAGGCGGCGGCGGCGCGCAACCATCGAAGTGACGCGGCGGGCAGTCACACGGCGGATCGGCCACGGCTTGCACCGTGCCGTTGCAATCGGGCAACGGCGGGGTCAACACCCAGCCGGGGTGGATGGCATCAGGCAACAGCACCCAGCTGGCTTCATGCGCGCAGGCGTCGTCACGGCCCAGCGCGCCGTGCAGGCCCTGCAGACGGCGCGGTGCGCTGCCCAAAAAGCGGATGTCGTCGGCCCAGGCGCGCAGGGCCTGGCCACGCAGGCCCGGACGCAGCGCGGGGTCGATGAACAGGCTGGCGTCGAAACGGTCCAGCCCGTTGCGGGCGAGCGCGTCGCGTCCGTCGAGCAGCGCAGGCTGCCAGTCGTCGAAGGCGTCACCCAAGCCCAGTGGCAGCAGCAGCCAGTCGGGCGAGCTGGCATCAAAGCCTGGGGCGCTCAAGGCCCAGGGGGAGCCGGCCAGCGGCCAGGCGTTGGTGGCGCCGGGGTCTGCATCAAACATGGCATCTGCATCGGGTGCCCACCAAGGCAGGTTGCCGACGCCCGCGCTCAGCCTGCACGCGTCACGGCGCAGCATCAACTGGCCGGCATCGCGCAGCGCCAGGTCGACCAGCACGCGCTCGACCAGCCAGTCACCGGCCGTGACCAAGCTGGCACCGCCGGCGGGCCAGATCCAGTCGGCCAGGCGGCTGGCGGCCAGCACATCCGCCAGGCGCCCGGCGCGGTCGGTGCGCAGCCAGCCGCTGCGGTTGCCAAGCACCGGCCCGGGCAAGCTGGCACGCAGCAGGTCGCCCACGGCCACGGCGTCGTCCGCATGCAGGGCCTGGCTGCGGCTGCGGGCGGCCAGCGCCAGGCGGTCGGCCCAGCTGCCCGGGCTGGCGGCACGCAGCTGCAGCGGCGCGTCGGCCACACGCCACGCGCTGGTGTCATGGGGTGGGCGCACCGGCAGCTGCGCAGCCATGGCACCCCGCAGCGCCAGATACACCTGCGGCAGCGCAAAACGGGCGCTGCTGGCGCCGGCCCCGCCCCAGTCGGCAGCGCCGCGCGCAGCCACCCGGATCACGTGACAGCGTCGCCCGCCGTTGGCGAAAAATCCGAACACGGCAGCGTGCAAATGGGCGACCAGTGGCTGGGTGCCCATGGCCGGCAACACCAGCGCCAGGGGTCGGCCAAAGACGGCTTCAAACTGGCTCGGATCCTCCAACGCCACCGGCCGCTGCAACGGCCCCTTGGCTGCAAAGCCGACGAACACGGGCACGTCCATCGCTGGCATGCCGTCACCCGCAGGCGACGGGTCATCGACGATCTGGACACCCACCTGGACCACCGCGCTACTCCATCTCGAGCCGCTCGTAGCTCAAGGTGAGCTCTTCCATCGCCACGTCCGTGCCTTTGGCGTTGAACGGCCCGCTGGTGTGTTTCATGATGCGGGCGTTGATCAGGCGCCAGCTCTGCACGGTCTGCGAACGGTCTTCGCTTTTCAGCTCGACGGTCACGGTGCGCAGGCCGCTGCTGGCACCGTTGCGCACGTCGTCCAGCCATTTGTAGAGATCGAGCGAGCCGATCACGCCGCGCTTCATGGTCACGTCGGTGGCCTTGTTCAGGCCGGCCGTTTTGATGACGTTGTTGAAGGCGTAGTTGCCGGGGCGGTACTCGGTGATGGTGACTTCCATCCCGATGCCGCTGACCTCTTGAAACCCCGCCTGCGGCGTGTTGGTCACCCCGTCGCCGAGGTTGACGTGGAAGTTGAATTGAACGTAAGGACGATCACGAAGGACGGCCATGGTGTACTCCTTGCGTCAAGACTTTTGATCGGCCGTCCACTGGCCAATGCGGAAGATCACAAACTCGGCGGGCCGCAGCGGCGCCACGCCGATCAGGCAGACCAGGCGCCCGTTGTCGAGGTCGTTCTGGGTCATCGTGGAGCGGTCGCAGCGCACGAAGAAGGCCTTCTCGGGCTTGTCACCGAGCAGCGCGCCGCTGGCCCATTCGTTGACCAGGAAGTCGCGGACAGTGGCGCGCACATTGGCCCACAGCGCTTCGCCATTGGGCTCGAAAACCGCCCACTGGGTGCCCTTGTCGACGCTGCGTTCCAGGTAGGCGAAGTAGCGGCGCAGGTTGACGTATTTCCATTCCGGGTCGGAGCTGATCGTGCGCGCCCCCCACAGGCGCAGGCCGCGGCCTTCGAAGAAACGGAAGCAGTTGATGCCCTCGGGGTTGAGCACCTCTTGCTGCGCGGTGTTGATCAGCGACTCAAAGCCGATCGCGCCGCGCACCACCTCGTTGGCGGGCGCCTTGAAGACCGCGCGCTCGGTGTCGTTGCGGGCATAGATGCCTGCGACAAAGCCCGAGGGCGGCAGGTTCAGCGGCTGGCGAGTGATGCCGTCGAACACCGTCACCCAGGGATAATAGAGCGCGGCATATTTGCTGTCGAGCTTGGCCTTGAGCTTTCTCACGTCGGCGATCTTCTGGCCTTCCGGCGGGTCGATGATGGCGATGCGGTAGCGCATCTTCTCGGCATGCGCGATCAGCAAATTGATGACTGCGGCCACGTCGTCCACCCGCTCGCTGGCCTTCCAGGTGGAGCCCGGCGCGGCGACGATGGAGATGTCTTCGATCGACTCGAACTGCTTGAAGCCCGTGGCGTAGTCTTGCGTGGGGTCGGCGCGGCCTTCGTACTCGCTGCGGCCTGGCAACAGGCCGTCGTTGGCGCCAACGAGAAAGCCACTCGCGCGCAGACCACGCTCGAACTTCTTGCGCACGGCCACCAATTCATCGCGCCCGGCGTCGTCCCATTCGATCTGGGTGATCTTCAAGTCGATGCCGGTGTCGAGTGCGTCCAGGGCTTTGAGCAAGTCGCTGCCGTTGTCGATGCCGGCGTTCAGCAGCACGATCGGCAGCCCAGCACTGCCGGGGCCGGCCAGGCTGAACAAATCAAACAGGCCATCGGGCACGCCGGCGGTCTTGTGCGCGGGTTCCAGCGGCAAGCCGCTCCAGGCACCCAGTGAACGGCCATCACTCGCCAAGACTTCCAAGCCCAGCGTGGCCGGGCGGATCGCGTCTCCGGTGCCGGCGGCAAGATTGAGGGCAAAGTCCGTGAGGGCGAACGCAGTGGCTGCCGCATCGGCACCATCAGGCCGCACGCCGGCGGTAAAGCTCCAGACGCCACCCGCACTGCGCCGCGCAACGTAGAGCGGCAGCTCGCCAATGGGGCGGGCCGCAGCCGGGGGGTTTGCGCCGGTGGCCGGAACGGGCAACTTCGCCTTGGCCGTGCTCACCCACACCACATCACCATCCGCAAGATTGGCCAGCGTTGGCACCAGCCCGCCACCGCCGCCGGGATCTGGCAGCGCACCGAGCACATTGGGTCCGAGTCTGATGTTGAATCGAACCTGCAAGTTACCCGCTGCGCCGGGGTAGCGGGCAACGATGCGGAACTGATCGGGCGCCGTGCCCACCATCAAGCGGCCATGCCCGTCGGCATGCGGTGACGCACCGAACGTTGCGGTCAGGTCACTGGGATACGTCCCGCTGATCGGACGGAACACCCGGCTGACATAGAGCCGCTTGCCGCCCTCCTCAAAGAAGCTGCGCGCGGCCTGCCAGAGGTAGTTGGCGCCAGTGGTTTGCGCGGTGGCGCCGAAGGCCATTTGCTGGCCATCGCCGTAGCTGCGTTCGAACTCGGTCAGGCTGGTGAGGATGTCGGGAGCCTCGGTCACCGGCCCGTAACGGCAGGGGCCGATGAAGCCGGTGGTGGTGGTGCTGACGCCTTCGATCGACTTGGACCTGAAGGACACCTCCTCGACAAAGACGCCGGGCGCAAGGTATTCGGGCATTGCTTTCTCCTTCGCGGGTGGGCTCGGTGGTCAGGTCTGTTGCTCAGAGCGGCACCAGACGCAGCTCCGACAAAGCGGGCGCCAGGCCCGCGGTGGTGGGCACGGCCGGTTGGCCGACTTCAAGACGCAATCCATCCAGCGCGGTGGTCTGGTCGGCGCGCGCCAGCGCACGAACTTCAGGTTGGCTGTTGAAGGCCAGCACATCGGGCGCGGCCAGGCGCTCGGCGGCCGGCCTCAGGCCAGGGTCGAAGAACACCTGCAGGTTGCCCGTTGCGGTGACCACACCGGGCGGCGGCGGATCGACAGCCGGGCGTTGCGGGCGCGGCAGGGCCAGGTGCAGCGCCAGGCGGCCGGCAGCGTCGCAGCTGCCCAGGCTGGTGCGGCCGGAAGCATCGGTCAGCAGCACCCGCGCCCAGGCGGCGGGCTGCTGCGTGGCGTGCCACACCAGCAGCGCGTTGACGCTGGCCTGCCCCGGCGGCGCGGTGCGGGCCGGTGCCGACAACAGCGGCAACCGCACCAAGCGCCGCGTGCCCACCAGCGTGCCACCCAGGCTGGCGGGCAGCGGCCAGGCCACGGCCAAGGGCAAGAAGCGCCCGAGTGCGTCAGTGACCAGCACATCAGCCAGCAGCGGGGGCAGCGCATCGCGCCAGCGGGCGGACAGCTCGGGCCAATGGTGCACGCCCGAGATCGATTGCACCGCGCGCCCGAGCACGGTGCGGTTGCGGCGCAGCAGCAACGCGCAATGCAGGCCGTCTTGCACCGGCTGGCCGGTGGCAGCATCGATGAACAGCAGCCCGGCGCTGGCAGGCAGCACCAAGTCGTCGCGCAGGCTGGTCAACACGGCAGCCATCAGGCGCTTCCGTTTCCGGCCAGGTCAAAGCGCCGCTCGCTGACCAGCGCGCCCTGGGGCTCCAGCTGGTCAGCATCGATCAGCACCATGCGAGCCACATAGGTCATGCCGGCCTGGAAGCCGCTCTTGACCCGATCCCACAGCGAGAGATAGTCAGCGGTGGTCAGCGGGTCAGCGATCAGCTCCACCGATTCTTCGGGCGCGAACACCGCCGGGCTGCCCTTGGTGAAGCGGTTGATGGTTTCGCCGGTGAGCGTGGGCAGCTGCTGCATGAAAGAAAGTGCCCAGCCGAGCATTTGGGTTTGCTTGTCAGCCTGCGCGGCAACCGGCAGCAGCAAAAAATACAGATCGACCGGCAACGATGGTTTGAACAGGCGCCCGTCGCGGTGGCGGCGCGGCGGCAGGTTGCGCGGCATGCCGCCGATGCCCACCCGCCACAACACGAGGTAGAAGCCGTCGCTTGGCGGCGCTTGCGGGTCAGTCAACCGGCCCAGTGACGCAAGTTCGAACTTGGCCGATGCATCGAGCTGCAAGTCGCCCAGCGGGCAAGCCTCGCGCATCAATGCCAACACGCTTTCGCCAACCGCACGGATCGCCGCGTACTGTGCCATCAGACCCTTCCAGGCGAATCACTGCGCGCTTCACAACACGCCAGCGGCCAATTCATTGGGAGCCAGGCTTGCGCGGCTCCTGTCGCTGCACTTGAGCAGGCTGGCGGCGACGCCAACGGGTTCAAGGCAAAACCATGGTAGGCGCGCCCTGACCGAATAGGTACCCTGATTGTTAGGGATGGTCTGCATCGTTCGGACCGATCAGTGCTTCTTCAGACGGGCGAGCAGGATCTTCCCTGCGGCACCGCACACATGTTGTCTGAAAAACCTGTCTGCGCGGCCGAAGCGGCGGCAATCAGCGCGGTGGGATTGGGGGCGGCGACGCAGCCGCCAGGAACCTCTCAATCTCGTCGAGCGCTTCACACGCCTCAGGAAGTTCGGGGTTGAAGATCTGCCAGGCATGGACCATGTGGCCCCAGGTCTGCAGCCTGGCGGGTGACCCGGCGGACTGCGCCCGGCTCACGTAGCGGCGGCTGTCATCGAGCAGCATTTCTGCTGTACTGGCCTGCAACAGCACCGGAGGCAGGTTCGAGAGATCGCCGCGGGCGGGCGAGATGATCGGGTCGCGCGGGTTGATGCGGTTCTGGATCCAGCCGATCCACAACAGCACCGCTTGCGGCAGTTTCGTCAAGGGCCCGAACAGCGGTCCCAGCATGGCATCGCTGCGCATGTTGGCGCGCAGGCTTGGGCTGGCAAGCGTGCTGTCGGTCAGCGCAGAGAGCGCCACCGCCGCATCCGGCGCGCGCAGCCCCTGGTCGCGCACCCAGGCGATCAGCGACAGCGCCAGGTTGCCACCTGCCGAATCGCCGGCGACAAACACCGCTTGTGCGCGCTGCGGACCTCCCGGACCGTTCTCCAGGATCCAGCGGTAGGCGGCTCGGCAGTCCTCAATGCCTGCCCGGCGCGGGTGCTCGGGCATCAGGCGGTAGTCGAGCGCCAGCACGGCGCCACCGGTCATGGCCGAGAAACGGCTGGTGAGCGTGCGGTGGCTCTTCGGGCTGCCGATGCGGAAGGCGCCACCATGGATGTAGAGGGTGCGTCGGGTGCCGTCTGCGCCGGGGGCCAGAACCCACTCGCCCTGCACACCCGCGTCCGCGATCTGCAGGATGGTGGCGTCGATCACGCGGTCGCTGAACGCTGTATCCAGGTACTGGCGCAGTGCGGCATTGTGCCGACCGAGCGGCACGCCTCGCAGTGCATCGCGCACACCGGAGAGCGAGGCGACCACGGCGTGGTGCGCGGCGCTCGGTTTGCCACCGGTCGAAAAGCTCTCGCCATGCGGTGTGTCGAACACCGACAGATCCTCACCCTGGAGATGGAACCTCGCGACGGCCCAGGCCAGGGCGACTGCCGCGCCAAGCAGCAGCAGAGCAAGCGTCACGCCCGGACCCGCGCGCCGATCGCCGCCTTTCGCCTGCGCGTCGAAGTGACCGCTGCATCACCGTGCTTGTGTGCCGGTGTCTCCTCGCCACGCCAGGGCAGCATCAGCGCGAGCATCAGCAACTGTTCGAACTCCTGCGCGAAGCGGTCGATGATGCGGCTCGGTCGCGGGCACAGCTTCGCATCGGTGATGAGCGCGAACTGCACACCGCCGGCGTAGGAGCTGATGCTCAGGCCGACACCGACATCGCCGGACGACGGCACCCAGAAGATGCTCTGCCGCACCGTGGCGCCACACAGGCGGATTGCTTCTGTCGGGCCCGGCACGTTGGTCATCACGGCAGTCGTCTTGTCGAGGAACAGGTTCGACAGCGCGTGCTGCGCCCACCGGTTGAGCAGGCCTGAGAGGCCCAGCACGCCGTAGGCCAGCAACGGCTGGTAGCCGAACTTGAGTGCGGCCATGCGCCCGTGCACCACCTGCAACCGCTCGATCGGGTTGTCGATGCCCACCGGCACCAACAGCGGCACGAGGCCGAAGCGGTTGCCGAGCTGCCAGGCTTCATGCAGCGGGCGCAGATTCACCGGCACCATCGCGCGGATATCCTTGCAGGCGGGGTCGTCGCTCCCATCGCCGATGTCGCGCAGGTAGCGTCCGATGGCGCCGGCGGCACTGGTGATCAGCACGTCGTTGACCGTGACGCCGAGTGCCTTGGCGACAGCCTTCACCTGGTCCAGCGGCAAGGGCTCGCACCAGGCGACCACCTTGCGCCCGCTGCCGTGGCCTTTCAGCGGCGTGGGCGAATCGTCGGGCAACAAGGCCAGCGCTGCGGCATCGCCCAGCAAGCGGCGGCCGTCGCCGACAAGGCCGACTGCATCGCCCAGTGACTGGCGCGGGTGCTCGATCGCCTGCAAGGCTTGCACCAGGCCTTTGCCGTACAGGCCGATCGCCTTGACAGCCGCGCCGGTGAGTGGCTTGAGCACCTCGTTGGCCAGCCAGCCGCCCGGGTGGAAATCGTGCGACTTGTGCAACGTCTGCGATGCGTCAGGGCCCGACGAATCCCGGTCGAGCTCGGGTGGCAGCAGGCCGCCATCGGCGATCGACATCATCACCGAGTTCAGCGCGATGCCGTCGCCGACGCAATGGTGAATGCGGCAGACCAAGGCGCTGCCGCCGTCGAAACGCTCGACCAAGTGGAACTGCCACAGCGGGTGGGCGTGGTCGAGCGGCGTCGAAGCGAGTTCGCCCATGCGCCGTTGCAGGGCCGCGTGCGCGCTCTGGCCGCGCCGACGCGGGAGCTTCTCGGTCACCACATGGCGGTGCAGGTCGAAGTTGTCATCGGTCACCCATAGCCACCCCAGCGTGCCCTGCACCACCTTCTGCCTGAAGCGCTGGTACTTCAGCAGGCGCTCGCTGATGCGCCCGCACAGCGCCTGGTAGCGGATCGCGGGCGCGATCAGCCAGACGCCGACAATCATCATCAGATTGACGTCGGTGTCCATGCGCAGCCATGCGGTGTCCACGCTCGTCATCGGCCGGGTGCTGGGGTCGCTCATGGGGGTCTCGGTGGGCGGACGGTGAATCATTCGGTGGCCGCCGAACGGGTATCTCTGCGGCGCGGGCGGGGGCGCAGTCGCAGTCGCAGTCGCAGTGGCAGTGGCAGTGGCAGTGGCGGTCGCGACTTGGCCACCAGTTCGTCGAGGGCCAGCGCCAGCGCCGCCGTGAGCTCGCGCGCATCGGGCACCGCATTGCGGGCGGTGGTGAAGCCGAATCCCATCGCGCCAGCGTAGCTCATCACCGTGATGTTGAGCCCGACGCCGTGCTCGGGGATCGACATCGGCCAGTAGGTGGCCATGCGGGCGCCAGCCGCATACAACGGCACCTGCGGGCCGGGCACGTTGGAGATGATCACATTGGCGATGGGCGGGATCGCGCCAGCCAGGCCAGTGCGGCCGTACAGCGAGGCCAGGCCGTGCAGCACCCAGGGCACGGCGATGGACGGAAAGTCGGTCGGCAGGATCCCCTTGGCACGCCGGGCGAGTGCCTTCATGGCGCCCGCTGCGTCCCGGATGGCGCGCAGCCGCTTCACGGGGTCGGCCACGTGCGTGTGCAGATTCACCAGACTCATGGTTGCCTGCGTCGTGTATTCGGTGTTGCCGGGCGCACGCAACGAGATCGGCATCGCCGCGATGAGCGGCTTCTTCGGCAGGCCGCCGTGCTTGGCGAGATAGTGCCGCAGCGTCCCGCTGCACAGCGCCAGCACGATGTCGTTGAGCTTGGCGTCATGTGCAGCGGCGAGTTTTTTCAGGGTGTCCAGCGGCATCGAGAGCGCGGCGAAGCCGCGTTCGCCCACGATCGGCACGTTCAGCGGCGTGTGCGGGCCGAAGCTGAAGTTCTGGCCGAGGCGCCCCGGGTTCGGCGCCCCGGAAAGACCGAGCATGCCTGTGAGCGTCTTCACCACCTCGGGCAGGTGGCGCAGCAGCTTGATGTACTGGCCGGCATCGTGCTTGAGCGCTGCCGCTGCCAGTTCAACCATGCCCGGATGCTCGGCGGGCTCGGCCCCGGCTCGACACCGAGGGCGTGGCACCGGGTGCGGCTTGGCCGTCACGTCGAACAGCACCATCGCCAACTGCACGCCGGCCTGGCCGTCGAGCACGGCGTGGTGGGCCTTGAAGTAGTAGCCGACCTGCCGGCTTTGCAGGCCTTCGATGATTGTCAGTTGCCACAGCGGCCGATGGCGGTCGAGCAGTTCGGAATGCAGGCGGGCGGCACAGTCCTCCAGTTGGGCCTGCGTGCCAGGCGGCGGCAGCATCACCCGCTGCACGTGGTGGTCGAGGTCGACGGCGTTGTCGTGGATCCAGGCCGGGTTGGCGAACTGCAGCGGCATCGGCGCCAACTTGCGCTGGAACACCGGGGCCAGGTGCAGCCGGCGCGCCAGCTGCTTCCTGATCTTGACGAGGAAGTCACCCCGGTCGCCGGGGGGCAGGTCGAACAGGCTCAGCGATGCCACGTGCATCGGCGTCTGCGGCGTCTCCAGGTGCAGGAAGACGCCATCGACCCCAGTCAGCGGTTTCACGTTTCAACCCTCCTGTTGCCGGCGCAGCCGGGCATCCGACCAAATGCCCCAGCCTGCTTTCGGCAAAGACATGCTGTGCGCCCCGCACGGCGCTGAAGCTGCGCAAGGTCAACAGCTTGCCTGATTGAGGCGCGGCGATTGGAGGGCCCGCCCAAGGCTTCCACCGGCGCGTTGGGGTGATCCAGGCCCCCACGTCGGTGGGCAAGGTGTCCAGGACACGCTGAAGGCCCTGCGCCAGCTGCGCAGGTGGTTCGAGACGGACGCTGCGGCGAGCCTGCCAGGGCAGCCGTGGCCCGTCGATCAGGGTTGCATACAGACCGTTGATCGAATCCGCCTGGCCAGCGGCGCCTTTGACGGTCGTCAATTCCCGCCCAGCGCGAGCTTTCTAAGGCAACGCTGATGAAGGTGCTGCCAAACGGCAAGTCCTGCATCGCAGACACCTGAATGTCGTAATGCGGAATTTCAGCGCCCAATTCGACCCGGAACGCTCGATTTCGAGGCCCTTTCGGGCTCCCGGGCGCCCAATGCGCCCGCTGCGGACGCACTCATCCTCCCAAGCGGCCACGCGCCAAGTAGATGTTGGCCAGCGCCAGCGCCACAAATGCCCGCGTCGCGTTCTTCTTCAGGCCACGGTAGCGCACCTTGGCAAAGCCAAACTGCCGCTTGACCACCGCAAAGACATGCTCGACCCGCGAGCGCACCTTCGACTTGAT